>NZ_JAMYQP010000010.1:0-183836 GCF_040320945.1 Mesorhizobium sp. M0587 | reverse complement strand
CCCCCCCCCCCCCCCCCCCCCCCCCCCCCCCCCCCCCCCCCCCCCCCCCCCCCCCCCCCCCCCCCCCCCCCCCCCCCCCCCCCACGGCGCTGCCCCCACCCCGTCTCACGAACTTTGCTTCGCAAAGATCGTTCGGCGACCCTCCCCACAAGGGGGAGGGTAAGGCGCTAATGCCGGAAATGTCTTACGCCGGTAAACACCATGGCGATGCCGTGCTCGTCGGCGGCGGCGATGACGTCGTCGTCGCGCATCGAGCCGCCCGGCTGGATCACCGCCGTCGCTCCGGCTTCGATCGCCGACAGCAAGCCGTCGGCGAAGGGGAAGAAGGCGTCGGAGGCGACGACCGAACCTTTGGTCAGCGGCTCCGCCTCGCCCGCCGCCTCGGCTGCGTCGAGCGCCTTGCGGGCGGCGATGCGCGAGGAATCGACCCGGCTCATCTGGCCGGCGCCGATGCCGACGGTGGCGCCGTCCCTGGCATAGACGATGGCGTTGGACTTGACGTGCTTGGCGACGCGGAAGGCGAATTGGAGATCAACCATCTCGGCCGGGGTCGGCGCACGCTTCGTCACCACCTTCAGCTCGAAATCGGTGACCACGGCATTGTCGCGTGACTGGACGAGCAGGCCGCCGGCGACGGATTTGACCGTGGTGCCCGATGTGCGCGGGTCCGGCAGGCCGCCGGTGACCAGCAGGCGCAGGTTCTTCTTGGCCGCGACGATTGCCGCCGCCTCGTCTGTCGCATCCGGTGCGATGATCACCTCGGTGAAGGTCTTCACGATCTCCTCGGCCGCCTCGGCATCGAGGGTGCGATTCATAGCGACGATGCCACCGAAGGCCGAGACCGGATCGCAGGCGAGCGCCTTGACATAGGCGGCCTTCAGAGACGCACCCTCGGCGACCCCGCACGGGTTGGCATGCTTGATGATTGCCACGGCGGCAGAGCGCGCCGGATCGAACTCGCCGGCCAGCTCGAAGGCGGCGTCGGTGTCGTTGATGTTGTTGTAGGACAGTTGCTTGCCCTGGAGCTGCCGCGCGGTGGCGACGCCCGGGCGCTTGTCGCCATTGAGGTAGAAGCCGGCGCTCTGGTGCGGGTTTTCGCCGTAACGCATCACCTCGGCCAGCCTGCCGCCGAAGGCGCGCCAGGTCGGATGTTCGATCTCGAGCGCCTCGGCGAACCAGCCGGAGATCGCCGCGTCATAGGTCGCGGTGCGGGCAAAGGCCTTGGCCGCCAGCTTTTTTCGGAAATCCAGCGATAGCGAACCAATATTCATCTCCAGCGCGTTCAGCACCGAGGCGTAGTCGCCAGGATCGGTAACGATGGCGACATAGGCGTGATTCTTCGCCGAGGCGCGGATCATCGCCGGGCCGCCAATGTCGATGTTCTCGACGATCGCCGCGTAGTCGGCGCCGGAACGACGGACTTCCTCGAACGGATAGAGGTTGGAGACGACGAGGTCGATCGGCTCGATGCCGTATTTGCGCATTGCCTTCGCGTGTTCGGGATCGTCGCGCACGCCAAGCAGCGCACCGTGCACCGACGGGTGCAGCGTCTTGACGCGACCATCCATGATCTCTGGAAAACCAGTGAGTTCGGAAACGTCGCGGACGGCGAGACCCGCCTCGGCGATCGCCTTTGCCGTGCCGCCGGTCGAGACCAGCTCGACGCCGGCGGCAGCCAGCGCCCTGGCGAAATCGAGAAGGCCGGTCTTGTCGAAGACGGAGAGCAGCGCGCGACGCACGGGAACGAGGTTGGGAGCGGGGATGTTCTTGGCGGCGACGGCCATGGGCGGGCGGCCTTTCACGACTTGATTTGGAGCGTCAGGGGGCCGTAGCACATGACATCAGGAAATCAAGCGCCGCGCGTCAATCGATGTTTTCATATGCAATCTGCCGGCCTCGGATATAGGCTTGGCTTTCGGGCGGAGGAGAAAAACCGATGGCATTTGTGCGTATTGGTCAATTCAAGGCGTTGCCGGACATGACCGAGCCATTGCGGGCGATCTACGAAACCGAGGCGATCCCGGCCATCCGCGCCGCAAACGGCAACATCAGCGCCGTGCTGCTGCAGCAGCATGGGGCGAGCGACACATTCATGGCGATCACCGTGTGGAACACTGCCGAGGACGCCGAACGCTATGACCGAAGCGGCCAAGCGGCGGCGATGGTCGACAAGATCCGCTTCGCCTTCGCCGGCCCGCCATCGCTCAGCACCTATGACGCCTTCGGTGTCCCGCAACAAGCTTGAGCGAGCCGACTTCTTTCGCGCGGCAGATCAGTTATTTTCCGGGTAACCGGCGATGCTGGTGCGCGTTAGTTGCCAATGGACTTCGGCGACGTTCGACGCTTTGAATGCAAGCACGATCTGGCGGCTGCGGCGCGGGCCGCCAAGGCCGGCGAAGTAGATCGATTCCTCGACCTCCGGCACCACCTCGCCCGAGGTGAACACCCAGGTGTCGGCCTGATCGCCGGCCAGGACCAGGCGATCATGTTCGTCCTGCAAAAGGTTGATGTCGGGATGGACGTGGAAGCGGATGGTGACGAAATCGCGGCCATTGTTAAGGATAGCGGCATTGCCGGGCCGCTGGAACCGGTCCCGGCCGGCCAGCACATTGCCGCTCGACGACAGCTTCAGCTCGCGTTCGTGCAGGAAGCCAAAGCGCTGGAGGTAGCCATCGTGGCGGGCGATGAAACCTTGCACCCCCTTCTGGTCGGTGCGCTTGCACTGCACCTGCTGGGGGCCGCCGATCAATGGCGAACCCAGCAGGTCGTTGACGCGTAGCGAATGGCTGAAGCGCGCCGACGAGGTATCGTTGATGGTGGCGGTCGAATGCGCGGCGGTGGCACGGGCCAGCGGTCGGAATTCGGCGGCGCCATAGGTGTCGATGCCGGCATTGACGATGTAGTGCTGGCGGCCCGACGACAGTTCGAAGGCGAGGCAGCCGGCATGCGCGGCGTTGGACACGTCGACCGGCGGCGGCAGGCCGGTATCGGCAATGACGGTGACCCCGCCCATCGACAGGCGCTCATAGCCTGAGTGCGGTGCATGCAGCAGCGGCGAGCCGGCGGTGTCGTCATGGCGCAGGATAGTCGCGATGCGGTCGTGGATCGTGGCGCCCATGCCGTTGAAGCGGGCAAGGCTGCCGTCCTGGTGGCGGAAGAAGCGCAGCGCCGGCAGCATGCGGTCGATGGCGCCGATCAGCGCCTGCGGCGGGGTTTCCGCTTGATTGGCGTAGGTCTGGCGCAGCGGCAACAGGTCGGCAAGGATTTCCAGCACCACCATCGGGTTGCGTGAGATATGGCCGCCATCGGCAAGGATCTGGCGGTTAAGTTCCTCGGCAAGGTGGCGGGTGGCGCCGCGCAACGCCGACGCCGGCGCGGGCAGTGAAAGTGCCGCGAAAGCAAGCGCGATGCGAGCACGCAGCCTGTCCTTGCCATCGGGCATCTCGCGCGCCATCGACCTGAGGTAGCGGATCTGGACCGCTAAAGATTTGAGGAAGGCGCGGTAGAACGGGAACTCGGCGCCTTGCAGCACGATGGAAGAATGCTGCAGCCAGGCGATGATGCGCTTGGCGGTCGTCCCTGGCTCCCAGCCGATGCCGGAAATATTGCTGCCATGCATGACGATCCAGTCGGAAACCAGCGCGCGGGCATTGGCGGCGGCGAGTTCGGTGCCGGCGGCACGCATGTGGCGCAGCCAGCGAAAGCCATGCAGCGTCTTCTGCCATCCGTGATTGGGCACATTGATCTGGAACGGTGACTTGCCGCCGGTCTCGACCAGGTGTCCGGACAAGGGATAGCGGCCGTAATAGATCTCGAGTGCGATCTGCGGATCGGCAAGGCGCAGGTCCGGCGGCGCGATCAGGACGCGTTCGGGCGTGCGGCCGTAATAGCGCCAGCGATAGACCGGCCCGGCGCGCAGGCGCCGGCGCGTCTTGCGCCAGAATTCCTTCGCGACCAGCGTCCACAGACGCGTCGTGTTGCCGGCAGCAAGTGCCAAAAGCCCTCCAAATCGTCCTCTTACCCCAAGCACAAGCTTATATGGTTCAAGAGCTTATGCGAAGGCGGATTTCGCGTAGGTGAGCCACGTCACGTGGTCGTGGCCGGTTGTCCCTAGAAAAGTCACGTCTTTCCGGGCCATACCCCGGTTGTCTTGCGACTTATGTCCTCTTGTGGCGGCGGCGAAACTCTCTGGGCGAGCGATTTTCGCGGTTGCCGGGAAAGTAGAATGCATCACCGATACCGATGGTCGAAGTCGCCGTCTCGACAGGGCGAATCGGTGGCCGTCATCAATTGCTTGGCGAGATCGAACCCGATGCGCAGCTGCCTTCGGGAGAGCTCGGTGTGCAGCGTGAACCAGCGCCGCAACGTCGGCGGAGAAAGGCATCGAGTTTCCGTCGATGGGAAGAGCCCGAACGATAAGGTATTATCCTGTCAAAACCGAAACAATCCAGGTGATTGAAATGCCGATATCAGTCGATGGACAGGCATTGCTGGATGTCCCGCCCGTTGCCTTGACAGCCAACGGCAAGGCGCTGTCGACGATGCCGGACAGGCTGGGATATCTTTCCCCGACCGACCCGTCCGTCGGCGTCGAGGCCATTCGCCACCTCTATGGGGCGCAAGGCTATATCTGGCTGAAAGGGCTTTTGCCACGCGGCGAGGTGATCGACTTTCGCGGCTGGGTGCTTTCCCATCTTGCCGAGAGCGGACTTTTGAAGCCAGCGACGGACCCCTCCCTCGGCATCGCCTCCAGTGCCTTCGATCGCCAGCTCGCCGATCGTCGCTTGATGTCCGTGGTCCGCTCAACCGCTTATGAAGGCTTTTGCGCGCAGCCGCGGCTGTCCCGCCTTATGGACGCTTTCGTGGGCGGCCTATCCTATCTGCACAAGCGAAAGATCATGCGCTTCACCTTGCCTGGCACGGCCACCGCGACGCCCGCGCATTACGACCTCGTCTATTTGCGCGGAGGCACCAGCCGCGTGGTGACGGCCTGGATCCCGATCGGCGACACGTCCACCGACATGGGCGGTCTCATTTACCTGGAGGGATCGCACGCTATCGGCGCCGCCCTGGAAACACAGTTCAGCAAGGACAATGCCGGTTTCACGGACGAGGAGCGCATCAGCGCCTATAACCGCAATATGAGTGAGGGTGGCTGGGTGTCGAAGGACTTGCCTCAAATGGCGGAACGGTTCGACACGCGCTGGCTGATGGCGAATTTCGAGGCGGGTGACGTCGTCCTTCACTCTCCCTACATGATCCATGCCTCCACGACCAACCAAAGCCTGGACGGGCTGATCCGGCTGTCGACTGATATCCGCTACCAGAACGTCGACGACGAAATCGATGCACGCTGGGGGAATCACTGGAGCCTTGACGATATGCTTTAGTCAGCGCGTCGCATGCGAGCTGCAAAGAAGCCGTCCAGGCCGGAAATTCCGGGTGCGCCCAGCGCCAGGTCGGCGGGCGTTGTGCGCAGCGTACCGTCAGCTGTGATGAACGGGTCGAGCTCAGAAAATTCGCCAAGCCGGATCGGATCGGCGGTCACATGCAAATTGCCGGCGAGGAAGGCGCGATGGAGATCCTCGCCCTCGATCGGGTCGAGCGAACAGTTGGAAAAGACGATCCGTCCGCCGGGCTTGACCAGGGTGACGGCGCGGGCGAGCAGCCTTGCTTGCAGATCGGCGAGCTTTTCGACATCGGCCATGGTCTTCGTCCAGGGCACGTCGGGATGCCGGCGCACTGTCCCGGTCGACGAGCAGGGCGCGTCGAGGAGCACGGCGTCGAACAGTTCGCCTGGCTCGTATTTGAGCAGATCGGCCTGGACGATTTCGGCCGACAGACCGAGGCGACCGAGATTCTGCTCCAGCCTGGCCAGCCGGTTCTTCGACGTGTCGATGGCGGTGACGTTGGCGCCGGCGAGAATGAGCTGTGCGGTCTTGCCGCCGGGTGCCGCACAGAGGTCCGCGACGCGAAGCCCTGCGATATCGCCGAAGAGCCGTGCGGGAAAGCTGGCGGCGGCGTCCTGGACCCACCAGGCGCCCTCGGCGAAGCCGGGCAATTCGGTGACGGCGCTGGCAAGCTTCTCCACCCGCACCGTGCCGGTCGGCAAGACGATGCCGCCCAGCCTTTCGGCCCAGAGCTCAGGATCGGCCTTGACCGAGAAGTCGACCGGCGCCTCGTGCCGATGCGCGGCAAGAATCTGCCTGGTCTTGTCCGCGCCATAGGCCGCCTTCAGCCGGTCGGAAAACCATTTTGGCGCTTCGTCGGTCGCGGCAAGGGCGGCGGGCAGTTCCGTTTCCTTGGCCCGCGCCAGCGTGCGCAGCACGCCGTTGACCAGACCGGAAAAACGCTGCGTGCGCGGATCCGACTTGGCGTGGGTCACCGCAAGGTCGACGGCGGCGCTGTCGGGAATGTCTAGGAAGAGGATCTGTGCCGCCGCCACATGCAAGATGTGCGACAGCGCCGTGGCGTTGGGCGGCAGCGGCTTTTCAAGACGACGCGCCAATAGCCCGGTGACGGTCATGCGATAGCGCAACGCGGTGACCAGAATGGCGCGCACCAGGCCGCGATCGCGCAGGTCGAGCGCTTTGTATTGCGGATGGCCGTTCTCGTGATCGGTCAGGCCGTCGAGCGGCGTCCTGGCGTCGATGACGGCGGCTAGCAAGCGCGCCGCCGCCTTGCGGGCGGCAAGGCCGGCAACGAATTCGCCGCCGGTATCGTGTTCCTGATCGCCTGAAACCGTGCGTCGAGTTCCTCTGCCCGCCACGCTCACGACCACCGGCCCTTGGGTCCGGTCGGGTTGCGACCCCACGGGTTGGATTTCGGCTTGGCCGGTTCCGCCGGCGGCTCGGGCTGTGCGACCGGGCCCCACGGGCCGGATGGCCGTTGTCCGTCCTGTTGTGTAGGGGCCTGTTGCGTGGGGGCCTGACGCGGCGCGGCCGCTATGTCGCCGCCTCCCGCCTGCCGCGCCATCGCCTGCAGGGCGGCGATGCGGTTGTCGGTGCTCGGGTGGGTGGAGAACAGACTGTCCATGCGCTCGCCGGAAAGAGGATTGATGATGAAGAGATGCGCCATTGCCGGATTGCGTTCGGCATCGGGGTTGGGAATGCGTTCGGCGCCGCGGGCGATCTTGTCAAGCGCGGATGCCAGCCAGAGCGGGTGTCCACAGATTTCGGCGCCGCGCCGGTCGGCCTCGTATTCGCGGGTGCGGCTGACCGCCATCTGCACGATCATCGCCGCAAAGGGCGCCACGATCATCGCCGCCAGAACGCCGACAAAGCCGAACGGGTTGTTGTCGCGATTGCCGCCGAGGAAGAAAGCGAAATTGCCAAGCATCGAGATGGCGCCGGCAAAGGTCGCCACGATGGTCATGGTCAGCGTATCGCGGTGTTGGACATGGGCGAGCTCATGCGCCATGACAGCCGCGACCTCTTCATGGGTCAGCCGCTGCAACAGGCCGGTGGAAGCGGCGACCGCCGCGTTCTGCGGGTTGCGGCCGGTGGCGAAGGCGTTCGGCTGCGGGTTGTCGATCAGATAGGTCTTCGGCATCGGCAGGCCCGCCTGCTTGGCCAGCGCCTGCACGATGCCGTAATATTCGGGCGCGTTCCTTTCGTCGACCTCGACGGCATGGTTCATCGACAGCACCATCTTGTCGGCATTCCAGTAGCTGAACAGATTGGTGCCGGCGGCAATCAGCAGGGCGATCATCATGCCGCCCGATCCGCCGATCAGAAAGCCCACGCCCATGAACAGCGCCGTCATCGCGGCAAGAAGCATGGCGGTGCGAATTGTGTTCATCGTCTGCGCCTGTCCAGGTCGTGGCGAAAGGGGGTCGATCGTCGTAGGCTCATCGCTATATGATGGGAAACGCCTGTTGCTGTTTCAATCCGCCGGAAATATCGCATGAACGACGAAACCAGTAAAATGCCTCCCGACAGGAATGACGAGGTGCCGCCAAAGGCGCTGTCGCCCGCCGCCCGCCGCGCGCTGGCGGAAGCCGAGGCCCGCCGACAGGAGTATCGCCGGAAGGAAGCCTCGCTGCCCCGGGAAATCGGCGGCCGTGGCGGCAAGGAGCCCGGTCGCTATGGCGACTGGGAGGTCAAGGGCCTGACCAGCGATTTCTAAGGTATGCTGCTATTCAGGTGAGGCCGGCCTGCAAGCGTTGGTTTCCTGCGCTTCCGGTGCTCACGTACTTTAGTACGCTCCGCTCCGGTTCTCGGAAACCATCGCTTTCGATTCGGCCTGACCTGAATCTCAACACACCTTGCCTGAATCTCAACACAACTTGAGAGGGCGTTGCATTACATCTTTAGGCGGCGCTGAGTTGCGGCTCGAGTGCGATCCAGCCATGCTCGTCGACGGTGATGCCGATCGTGTCGTAACCTGCGATCGCCGCATGCCGGGTCGCCATTGGATGCTGGTGCGTGGCGTTGATCACCATGACCGCGGCGCCCGCCGCCTCGGCCGCCGCTATGCCGGCCGGAGCATCCTCGAACACCAGGCAATCGCGCGCATCGAAGCCGAGCCGTTCGGCGCCTAGCCGAAAGCAATCGGGCGCCGGCTTGCCGCGGGAAACATCTTCCGCCGCCACGAGCACGGCCGGAACCGGAATGCCGGCAGCCCTCATCCGCAACAGCGCCAGTTCGCGGGGCGCCGAGGTTACGATCGCCCAGCGCTCCGGCGGGAGCGCATTGAGAAACGCCGCGGCGCTGGCGATCTGAACGATGCCATCCAGGTCTGCGGCCTCGGCCTTCAGCAGCAGATCGGCCTCATGCGCCGGATCGACGCCCGGAAGTGCCAGGCCGGTGATCGTCTCGATCGCCCGCACGCCATGGATCGTCGGCAGGAAGGCCGCGACGTCGAGGCCCTGGCGGCGCGCCCAGTCGCTCCAAACCCGTTCGGCCGAGGCGATGGAATTGATGAGCGTGCCGTCCATGTCGAAGAGGAAGGCGGCGAATTTTCTGCCTGCGTACATGATTTTCCTTGGATCCGGGGGGGGCGTGGTGGTCGAGGGAGGGGCTGACCGTAGCGTCAAGCCGCGGGCATGGGAAGGCGCGCCGCCGCCTTTTCGGAAGGTCCAGGGAACCGCGTCCTCCTTCCGGCGTTTCGGTCATGTTTGCTTTTCCATGATGATCGAGGGGGGCTCGCGATGCTGATACGGCTCGGCTATGAAATCGCCATCGAATGTGTCCAGGCGACGCCGGTGATTTCGTTGCTCGAGATCCACAGCGACAGGCAGGCCGACATCAAGAGACAGACGCGCGTGCTGACATCGCCTGCGGTGCCGACCAGGCTCTACCGCGATCCGCATGGCAATGCCTGCCGCCGTTTCACCGCACCTGCCGGCGGCTTTCGCATCCTGTACGACGCAGTGGTCGAGGACAGCGGCCAGCCCGATGAGGTCAACACACTGGCCAGGGAAGTGCCGGTAGCGGAATTGCCGGACGAGGTGCTCGGCTATCTCCTGGGCAGCCGCTATTGCGAGACCGATCATCTGAGCAATCTTGCCTGGCAGCTTTTCGGCCATCTCCCGCCAGGCTGGGCGCGGGTGCAGGCGATCGTCGACTATGTGCACAGCCGGCTGTCCTTCGGCTACGGCTATGCGCGTTCGACCCGCACGGCGGCGCAGGCGCACGAGGAACGGGTCGGGGTCTGTGGCGACTTCGCGCATCTGGCGATCACGCTCTGCCGCTGCATGAACATTCCGGCGCGCTATGTGAACGGCTATCTCGGCGACATCGGCGTACCGGTCGATCCGGCGCCGATGGACTTCTCCGCCTGGCTGGAGGTGTTCCTCGAGGACAAGTGGTACACGTTCGATCCACGCCACAACATGCCAAGGATCGGCCGCGTCGTCATCGCGCGCGGCCGCGACGCCATCGACGTGCCGCTGCTCCATAGTTTCGGCGCGCATCGGCTGAGCCGGTTCAAGGTGTGGACCTACGAACAGGAGAGCAATCTGTTCAAACCGCCCCATCACGCCATCGATCGGACGATCAGCGCGCAGATGCTGGCCTGACCTGACCCTCATTACACCTCAGTCGTTCGCGCACCATTCTGGTCCTGCACCTTTGGGACAGTTGGTCCGCTTCGGCACAGACGCACTGTGCCGCAGCGGGACGCCGCCGAGCACTCCGCGACCACAGGGTCTTGAGCATGGTAAGCGGCTCGTAAACGCGCGTGCATCCGTGTTTTCCTGTTTACCAATCGTTCACCTTCGCAAAGGGCGAAGGCAAACAAAAACAAATGGTTGATGGCGTCTGGGCGCGTTCCGGCGCCTGGCGACCGCATCCGGCCGGAATCCTGCATTGGCCTGCCCGCGGCGACGAGGCCGAGGCATGCGGAGGTTGTAGGATGCGGAATTACGGGGGTCTTGTTCACGCGGTCGGGGGATTCGCCAGACATCGCGGTGGAAATTTCGCGGTCCTGTTCGGCTTTGCTGCCTCGGTCTTGGCGCTGGTCGCCGGCTTCTCGGTCAATATCTCGCAGCTCTACAATGCCAGATCGAGCCTGCAAGGCATGGTCGACGCCGCGGTGACGTCGACGGCACGCGACCTGACGACCGGCGTCATCAAGGAAGCCGACGCCAACAAGTCGGTGCAGACCTTTCTCGACGCCAACAGCACGGCAGGCATTCTGCAAGCCGACCAGATCGTGCTGGACAGGCTGATCGTCGACAGGACCGCCAATACAGTGCAGGCCGACGCTCATGTCGATGTCGCCTTGTTCTTCCCGATTTTTGGCACCGGCGATACCAAACGCGTCACCGCCTCGACGACGGCGCTCTATTCCGACAAAACCATCGAAGTGGCGATGATGCTCGATGTGACGGGGTCGATGGCCGCCAACTGGCGGGCCAAGACGGACAAGATCGGCGACCTGCGAAACGCCGCTTCGAGCGCTGTCGAGGATCTTCTGGACAACAACATCGATCCAAAAAAGCCGCGCGTGCGCGTGGCCATTGTTCCTTATGCCGAAGCGGTGAATACCGGCGGCCTGTCGGATAGCGTTTTCGTCGAGCAAGCGGGTGGCTCGGACGTGCCGCCGCCGGTGGAGAACACGCCGGTCCTAGTGTCGTCAGGTCCGACGGCTCCCGACAAATGTGCCACCGAGCGCAAGGACAAGGACGGCTATGCCGATTATTCGTCCGACGCACCGACCGAGCCACGCCTGAACAAACAAGGCAAAACCTATTTGGCCAGGGTAAATCGCGACGATCACATGGACAGCTGCCCGAGGCCGGAACTGATTCCGTTGACGGCGGACAAGCAGAAACTGCTCGACACGATTGCCGATTTCCGGGCGGGTGGCGTGACTGCCGGTGGCATCGCAGTGCAATGGGGCTATTACATGCTCTCCCCTTCCTGGCGCTCCGCCATCGTCGATGCCAGGCTGGGCGCCGGGCCCGCCAATTTCGACGTCAAGAAAGTCGGGAAGGTCGCCATCCTGATGACGGACGGCCAGTTCAACACCGCCTTTGCGGGCGGGCGCGGTGCCCCAAGATCGCAGAATGCCGGCCAGATGTCGCGAGGCAATGCCGAAGGCATTTGCGATAACATGAAGCGCGACGGCATCGAGATTTTCACGATCGGCTTCGACCTGGACGATCCGTCCATGACGGCGACCGAGAGGGATCAGGCAAAGAGTGTTCTCAAGGACTGCTCCACTGCGGACACGTCCTCGCTGAGACACTATTATGAGGCCGCGACGGGTCCAGAATTGGAGGACGCTTTCAAAGCCATCGTGGAGAACATCGAGCGACTGACCGTCGCCAAATGAAATTCTGAGCAGCAGATGGGCCTGGTGGAGTTGGCCAAAGGAAAAGGCCGCCGCTTCTCTCGAAGCTGGCGGCCTTCCGTGTTTCCGTCCATGGCGCGGCCTGTGGCGGCGACCCATGAGGTCACCAGCCGCGCATCTCGCGCCTTAACGGGAAGACTGCTTCCCGAAAGTGCAATCCGCTGAGGCCACGTTCTGGAAAACGAAATCACTCGACATCGGATCACCTCCTTTCGATTTGTTGAACACATACCAATGATGGAGTGCATTGCAGCAAAAGACAAGATGCCGGGTTCGAAATAGCCGACCGAGCGAGCTTCCGCGCCGCGGCAGGTTGCTATTGACTGATCTGACGGGCAAGGTCTTGCCGGGTCGCGCCATTGTTCCGGGAGGAGTGGCATGGACGCAGCCGACAAGGCCGCCCGGATCGTTCGGACGGTTGTCGAAACGCTGAAGCCGGGTTTCGCGGTCAGGCTGTGGACCGGCGAACGGATCGGTCCGGCCAGCGGTCCCGTGCTTGTCATCAACGACCAGATATCGTCTGGCGGATGGTGCGCCGGCCCTCTTTCTCGACGCTGATCGAGATGTGGATCTCCAAGACCGTCGCCACCAAGCGCGCGCGGGGGCCGAGCGGGCTGCCGCCGACGCGGGCCGACCTTTATCGGTGATTACCGGAAACGAATCGCGTCACCGACCTTGACGCTGGCCGGCTGGTCGACGGTGCAATAGACGCCGAGATTGTGCGCATTGTGGCGGACCAGATTGCGCAGGATCGCCGGCTCGTGGTCGAAGCCGTCCTGGGCGATGATGGTGAAGCCGCAGCGGCGGCACGGCTCCGAGATGGTGAGCAAGAGATCGCCAACCGCCAGCTTGCGGCCGATCCATTCGGTTTCCGGAAACGAGCCTTCGACCGGCTTCGTGTCGACGACAATGTTGGGGCGGAAGCGGCGCGGATCCACGGTGCCCTCGGGATGCAGCGCCTTCAGACGCGCCAGCGAGGCCGTGGTCAGAAGGTGGACCGGGGCCTTGCGATAGCGTTCCGTCGTCAGCGGACCGGAATAGCCGGGAGGAGCGTTTTCCCGGCGAAACGGCCGGATCGACGCCTCGAAGCCGAGATGGGCCGAAATAGCGGAGTCGCTTTCGGCGCCGGGTGCGGCCAGCCAGTCGCCGCCGGGCACGGCGACCTCCAGCTCGCTGCCGGCCGCCAGCCGGGTGCGGATGCGCGGCACCTTGTGCCATTTCGCTTCGCGGTCGGGCCGGGCGATCTCATTGTCGGCGGCATCGACGAGGCCGAACATGCGGTCCCCGTCGATGCTTTCGAGCCCGATCGTGAGCGCATCCAGGCGTTCGCCGGCAAGCGAACTTGCCGGATAGCGCCAGAGTTCGCCGACAGTGCCCAGCAAGGCCTCGTCCTGCATCAGCCCTTCTTGTTCTGCCGGTTGGCTACCAGATCGTCGACGACGGCCGGATCGGCGAGGGTCGAGGTATCTCCAAGGGCGGCAAAATCGTCCTCGGCGATCTTGCGCAGGATGCGGCGCATGATCTTGCCCGAGCGCGTCTTGGGCAGGCCGGGCGCGAACTGGATCTTGTCGGGCGAGGCGATGGCGCCGATTTCCTTGCGGACATGGGCGATGAGTTCCTTGCGCAATTCCTCGCTCGGTTGTTCACCGGCCATCAGCGTGACATAGCAGTAGATGCCCTGGCCCTTGATGTCGTGGGGATAGCCGACGACGGCGGCTTCCGAAACCTTGTCGTGGCTCACGAGCGCCGATTCCACTTCGGCCGTGCCCATGCGGTGACCGGAGACATTGATGACGTCGTCGACGCGGCCAGTGATCCAGTAATAGCCGTCGGCGTCGCGGCGACAGCCGTCGCCGGTGAAGTATTTTCCCTTGTAGTTCGAAAAATAGGTCTGCACGAACCGGTCGTGATCGCCATAGACGGTGCGCATCTGACCGGGCCAGGAATCGGCTATGCAAAGATTGCCGTCGGCCGCCCCTTCCAGCACCTTGCCCTCGCCGTCGACCAACTGCGGCTTGATGCCGAAGAAAGGCCGCGTCGCCGAGCCTGCCTTGAGGTCGGTGGCGCCCGGCAACGGCGTGATCAGGATCCCGCCGGTCTCGGTCTGCCACCAGGTATCGACGACCGGCACCTTGCCGTTGCCGACGACGTTGAAATACCACTCCCAGGCTTCCGGATTGATCGGCTCGCCGACCGAACCCAGCACGCGCAGCGACTTGCGCGACGTCTTCTTCACATGGGCGTCGCCGGCGCCCATCAGCGCGCGCAACGCGGTCGGCGCGGTATAAAAGATGTTGACCTTGTGCTTGTCGATAACTTCCCAGAAGCGCGACTGCGAGGGATAGTTCGGCACGCCTTCGAACATCAGCGTGGTGGCGCCGTTGGCCAGCGGTCCATAGACGATGTAGCTGTGGCCGGTGACCCAGCCGACATCGGCGGTGCACCAGTAGATATCGCCGTCATGGTAGTCGAAGACGTATTGATGCGTCATCGAGACATAGACGAGATATCCGGCAGTGGTATGCAGCACGCCTTTCGGCTTGCCGGTCGAGCCAGACGTGTAGAGGATGAACAGCGGATCTTCCGCCTTCATCTTCTCGGGTTTGCATTCGGCTTTCACCGTCGCGGCTTCGTCGTGGTACCAGACGTCGCGGCCCGGCACCCAGCCGACCTTGCCGCCGGTGCGGCGCACGACCACCACCTTGTCGACCTTTGTGCCGGCCTTGCCGGCGATCTCGACCGCCTTGTCGGTGTTCTCTTTCAGGGGGATCGCCTTGCCGCCACGCAGGCCCTCATCGGCGGTTATGACAATGGTGGACCTGCAGTCGTCGATACGCCCTGCGAGCGCATCTGGCGAGAAGCCGCCGAAGACCACCGAGTGGATGGCGCCGACACGCGTGCAGGCGAGCATCGCATACGCGGCTTCCGGGATCATCGGCATGTAGATCGTGACGCGGTCGCCCTTCTTGACGCCATGCTTCTTCAGCACATTGGCGAAACGGCAGACATGCGCGTAGAGCTCGTTGTAGGTGATCTTCCTGTCGTCGTAGGGGTTGTCGCCTTCCCAGATGATGGCGGTCTGGTTGCCGCGTTTCTTCAAATGGCGGTCGATGCAGTTATAGGAAACGTTGGTCTGCCCGTCCTCGAACCATTTGATCGAGACCTTGCCGTCGAAGGAGGTGTTCTTGACCTTGCCGAAGGGCTTGAACCAGTCGATCCGCTTGCCGTGCTTGCCCCAGAACTTGTCCGGGTTCTTGACGCTGTCGGCATACCATTTCAGGTAAGTGTCGTTGTCGATCAGCGCGTCTTTTTTCCACGCCGGCTGAACGCGGTGGACATGAACCTCGGACATTTCCTGACTTTCCTCCCAAACCAATCGCCGACTTGAAATGCCAGCGGGATCACGGCGACCCGGCCGCGAATTCCGCGGCATTATTACCAGTTCCGCGGTGACGGCAACATTAGACGTTGGATTCGCGCGGCGGGATGCCGCAGGCGGCTTTGCCCGGGCTGTCAGCACTCAGCCGATGCCGCTGCTAACTACGTGTTTTCGCGCGGAAAACCCCTTCTCGATCAAGAAAAAATCAATAGACAGTTAAGCAACGGCGCGCACAATCCGGTGTCGGGAGGAAAGGAGAATCAATTTGGGGACCGGCATGCGCGATCATTCCGAAATGGACCTGATGCTCAGGGGCTATGGCCTGACCACGGCCAAGATTCTTTATCACTTCCCGGACCATCCGCATCTCTTGCAGAGCTTCATCTGGCAGGACTACGATCTGGCGCCGCAATTTCCGGTGCTGATCAAGTTCATCGAGTTCTGGAAGGCCAAGCTGGACGGGCCGCTGCATTCGGTCAGCTACACCCACCAGAAGCTGATCGCGCCGAACGAATGGCGCAAGGTGGATGGCGAGTTCGTGCTGCATTAGTTTCTTGGCGCAGAAGTTTTGACCCTGGCGATTGGCGGAAAACATCAATGACTTCGTCATCCTCGGGTCTTCGCGACGCCGCTTCGCGGCTGCTCCGCCCGTGGATGACGAAGTTGGGGTTCCGGCTGCCCTATCCCAAAATGAACGACCGCGACGGGTTCACACCGCCGGCGGGTTAAGCCTGGCAAAGCCTTCCTGCCGGCGATAAGGAAAATATGGATAGGGCGCGGTGACCTCGCTTGCCGCATCGAGCTTTCTCATCTGCTCCGGCGTTAAATTCCAGCCGACCGCGCCGAGGTTCTGGCGCAATTGCTCCTCGTTGCGGGCGCCGATGATGACGGAGGAAACGGCCGGGCGTTGCAGCAACCAATTGGTGGCGATCTGCGGCACCGTCTTGCCGGTTTCCTCCGCCACCGCGTCGAGCGCGTCCACGACCCTGTAGAGATGTTCGTCCGCGACCGGCGGGCCGAAACTCGCGGTGTCGTGCAGCCGGCTCTTTTCCGGCAGGGGCTGTCCGCGGCGGATCTTGCCGGTCAGGCGGCCCCAGCCGAGCGGACTCCACACCAGCGCGCCGACACCCTGGTCGAGGCCGAGCGGCATCAGCTCCCACTCGTAGTCGCGGCCGACCAGCGAATAGTAGACCTGATGCGCGACATAGCGTGGATAGCCGTGCCGGTCGGCCAGTCCAAGCGACTTCATCACTTGCCAGCCGGAGAAATTGGAGACGCCGACATAGCGCAGCTTGCCGGCGCGCACGAGCTCGTGCAGCGTCGACAGGACTTCCTCGATCGGCGTGCCGGCATCGAAGGCGTGCAACTGCAACAGGTCGATGTAGTCGGTGCCGAGACGCTTCAGCGCGTCTTCGACCGATCTGATCAGCCGCGAACGCGAGGAGCCGTAGTCGGCCGGCCCGTCGCCCGTCGG
Organism: Mesorhizobium sp. M0587; assembly: GCF_040320945.1. Classification (NCBI taxonomy): domain Bacteria; kingdom Pseudomonadati; phylum Pseudomonadota; class Alphaproteobacteria; order Hyphomicrobiales; family Phyllobacteriaceae; genus Mesorhizobium; species Mesorhizobium sp. M0587. Next base: position 167,184 of record NZ_JAMYQP010000010.1, on the reverse strand, counting down.
CAGCGCGGTCTTGGTCGAGATCAGCACGGCATCGCGCCGGCCCTTGATGGCCTCACCAAGCACTTGTTCCGAGGCGCCGCTCGAATAAACGTCGGCGGTGTCGAACAGATTGACGCTGGCTTCGAGGCAGATGTCGATGAGCCGCCGCGCTTCCCTGGCGTCGCTATTGCCCCAGGCGCCGAACAGCGGGCCGGAGCCGCCGAAGGTTCCTGCGCCGAACGAAAGTGCGGGCACTTTCAGGCCCGATGCACCGAGACGTCGATAGTCCATTTTTTACTCCTTGATGATGTCGAAAACGGATTTTGCGGGCGAGCCCTATGAGCGCACGGAGGCCGGTGCGCCGAGCGTCCGGCCGCGATCGAGGCGTAGCGCCAGTCCCGCCACGCCGAGCGCCGCGACTGGCAGCAAGGCGGCGACCCAGGTGAGCGCACCGAGGCCGAGACCATGGGCGATGACCGCGCCGCCGAGCCAGGCGCCGGCGGCGTTGCCGAGATTGAAGGCGGCGATGTTGAAGGACGAGGCGAGGCTCTGGCCGGCACCTTGCGCCTTTTCCAGCACCCACATCTGCAATGGGGCCACGGTGGCGAAGGCGGCGGCACCGAGCAGGCCGACATAGATGACGGCCATCACCTGATTGTGGATGGCGAAGCTCATGGTGGCGAGCACCAGGGCCAGCACGACGAGACTGCCCAGCACGGCTGGTATCAGCCAACGATCGGCGACCTTGCCGCCGGCGAGATTGCCGGCGATGAGACCGCCGCCGAAGACGAGCAGGATCGGCGACACCGCCGTCTCCTGGAAGCCGCTGATCTCGGTCAGCAACGGGGCGATGTAGGTGAAGACGGCGAAGACGCCGGCATAGCCGAGCACGGTGGTTGGGAGGCCGAGCAGGACCGGCGTGCGGCGCAGCACGGCGAGATCGGCGCGCAGGTCGCTGTTTCCGGGCGACGCCTCGCTGCGCGGCACCAGAGCCAAGATGACGGCGAAGGCGGCCAGGCCAACCAGGGTTACCGCCCAGAAGGTCGCGCGCCAGCCGAAGGCCTGGCCGAGCCAGGTGCCGAAGGGCACGCCGAGGATGTTGGCGATGGTCAGGCCGGTGAACATCAGCGCGATCGCCGAGGCTTTCTTGTTGGGCGCGACCAGCCCGGTGGCGACCACCGAGCCGACGCCGAAGAAAGTGCCATGGGCAAAGGCGGTGATGATGCGGGCGCCCATCAGCGTCCAATAGCCGGGCGCCATCGCGCAGGCGAGATTGCCGAGCGTGAATATCGCCATCAGCGCCAGAAGCACGGTCTTGCGTGGCCAATTGCCGGTGGCGATGGTGAGCAGCGGCGCGCCGATGACAACGCCCAGCGCGTAGCCGGAAATGAGCTGGCCGGCGGCCGAGATCGAGACGCCGAGGTCCTTGCTGACGTCGAGCAGCAAACCCATGATGACGAATTCGGTGACACCGATGCCGAAGGCACCAGCGGCGAGGGCATAGAGAGCAAGAGGCATGGCGATTTCCACTTCGACGGCGAAGAGGCGCCGTCCCGCGCCCAGACCCGGAAGATCGTGTCGCCATGCGCTGTGAACCAGACTTGCGCTGGGCACATTTTCTGTGAAATAGATTCACAAATGGCTAGGCCCGATATCAATCGCTCCGGCGAGATCGAAGTGTTCGTGCGCGTCGTCGAGACGGGCAGCTTTTCGGCAGCGGCGCGGGAACTGCGCATGACGCCGTCCGCAGTCAGCAAGCTGATCGCGCGGCTGGAAATGCGGCTTGGCGCGCGACTGGTCAGCCGCTCGACGCGCAAGCTGCAACTGACGCCCGAGGGAACCGCGTTCTACGATAGCGGGCTGCGCATCCTGGCCGACATCGCGGCGGCCGAGCGCGAGGCGGCTGCGGGCGCGGCACCGCGCGGACGGCTGCGCGTCAACACCTACGTTCCCTTCGGAGTGCACCGGCTGGTTCCGCTTCTGCCGCAATTCCTCGATCGCTATCCCGAGATTTCGGTCGATCTGGTGCTGAGCGACAGCGTCATCGACCTGATGGCGGAACGCGCGGACGTTGCCATCCGTGCCGGGCCGCTCGGCGAATCACGGCTGGTGGCACGAAAGCTCGGGCAAAGCCCGGTGGTGGTGGTTGCCGCGCCCTCTTATATCGAGGCGCACGGCTTGCCGCTGACGCCGGCCGATCTCGACAGGCACAATCGCATGGGCTTCGGTTTCGTCAGGCATGTCGACGGCTGGCCGTTCCTCGACGCGGCCGGAAGCACCATCATGATCCCGATCACGGGGAACACGCTGGTCAGCGACGGCGAGGCGATGCGGCTGATGACGCTGGCCGGGGCCGGCGTCTCCAGGCTGGCGCGCTGGCATGTGGCGGCCGATATCGCGGCAGGCCGGCTGGTGCCGCTGCTGGAGGCGTTTAATCCGGGCGACGAGGAGGCAACCCACGCCGTCTATGTCGGCCAGGGCCGACATCTGCCGGCGCGGGTACGGGTCTTCCTTGATTTCCTCGGGGAAAGCGTCCGGCTGACCTGACAGGGTTCCCGGGAGCCGACCGGCTCCCGGGATATTTGTCTTGGGCCGAGCGTTATGCCTTCGGGGTGAACGGCGCCGGGCGCCGGCCGGCGGCTTGACGCTCCAGCATCCAGCCGGGATATTCGGCCGGCAAGGCGCTGACCTCGTCGAGGCGGGCGAGATCGCCGGTGTCGAGCTTCAACTGCGTTGCGGCCAGGTTCTGCTCGAGCTGGTCCATGCGGCTGGCGCCGATAATGACGCTCATCACAAAGGGCTTGGCCAGGACATAGCCGAGCGCCACCGTGGCGACGCTCACACCGTGCTTTCCAGCGATCTCGCGCATGACGGCGACCGCTGCCCAGGCTCGGTCCTCGTTGACCGGCGGAAAGTTGAAGGACGCGCGGCGACCCTCGCCATTGCCGGGCGCGCCCGGGCCATATTTGCCGGAGAGCAGGCCACCGGCCATCGGCGACCACACCATCAGCCCAAGCTTCTCCTCGTTGATGAGCGGCACGATCTCGCGCTCGAGATCGCGTCCGGCGATCGAATAATAGGACTGGACGGTCTCGAAGCGGGCAAAACCCTTGCGGTCGGCGATGCCGAGCGCCTTGGCGATGCGCCAGGCCGCCCAATTGGAAACGCCGACGTAGCGGACTTTGCCGCTGGCAACCAGATCGTCCAGCGCCCGCAAGGTTTCGTCGATAGGCGTCACCGTGTCGGTGCCGTGCAGTTGATAGAGGTCGATGTGGTCGAGCTGCAGCCGTTCGAGGCTGGCATCGACCGAGTCCATGATGTGACCGCGCGAGGAGCCGCGCTGGTTCGGGCCTTCGCCCATGGCGCCGTAGACCTTGGTGGCGACGATCACATCCTGCCGATTGATGCCGAGGTCCTTGATCGACTGTCCGAGCAGCTTCTCGGAGGCGCCGAAGGAATACACATCGGCGGTGTCGAAGAAATTGACGCCCGCGGCAATGGAGCGGGCAACGATCTCGTTGACGCCCTTCTGGTCGAGACTGGCAATCAGGCCCCATTGGGCATTCTGCCCAGCGGCGCCGAAAGTCATGGTGCCGAGGCAGAGTTCGGAGACGAACATCCCCGTATTTCCAAGCTGGTTGTAACGCATGATGGAAGCTCCAGAGAGTTTGTGATGGCACAAACAAATAGGAACGGCACGTTTCGTTTCAACCATTGGCGCAATGGACCGGTCGAACTGGACCATTCTTGCCGCTGGTGCCGAAACTTATCGGAGATGGACCGCTCGGATCATTGTGTTCGGGCGGCGACTGACCTCCTCGACAAATTCGTCGTCCCACTCGGCCCACCGCAGAGCGGATGGTTTTTACCGGCTGCCGAAAATAGCCGAGCCTACCCGGACGCTGGTGGCGCCGAAGGCGATCGCCGTCTCGTAATCGCCGGACATGCCCATCGATAGTTTTGCGACACCGGCCTCCCGCGCCAATTTTTCCAGCAGGGCGAAATGCGGGCCGGGGTTCTCGTCGGCCGGCGGAATGCACATCAGGCCTTCAATGGCGAGACTATGGACATCGCGGCAGCGTGCGACGAAGGCGACGGCGTCGCGCGGCTCGATGCCGGCCTTTTGCGGCTCGGAGCCGGTGTTGACCTGGATGTAGAGTCTTGGCGCGCGGCCCTGCCTGGCGATCTCCTTGGCGAGTTCGGCGGCGATCTTCTCGCGGTCGACCGTTTCGATGACGTCGAATAGCGCCACCGCCTCTTTTGCCTTGTTCGATTGCAGCGGGCCGATCAGATGCAGCTCGACATCCGGAAAAACCGCCTTTAGCGCCGGCCACTTGCCTTGCGCCTCCTGCACCCGGTTTTCGCCGAAGACGCGCTGGCCGGCCTCGATGACCGGGCTGATGTCGGCGGGATCAAAGGTCTTCGACACCGCGACCAGCGTCACCGCGCCGGCTTCGCGACCAGCCTCGCGCTCGGCGGCGGCGATCTTCGCCTTTACCGCGAAAAACTGCTGAACGGTGTCGCTCATGTCTAAATCCTGCTGTTTGACCCGCGTTTTTGTCAGACGCGATACCCATATGGTTGACGGGTTTGCCAAACCATGGTGAACACCCGGACCACATTCCCTGGATTGCCGAGCAGCCGCCAGCAGTCCGCGCATGCTTTTAAGTGAAAAACGTCCCATGGCAACCGAACGATACAATCCGCGCGCGTCAGAACCCAAATGGCAGAAGGCCTGGGCCGCCAGGAAGCTGTTCGAAGCGCACAATGACGATCCGCGTCCGAAATACTTCGTGCTGGAGATGTTCCCCTATCCGTCGGGACGCATCCATATCGGCCACACCCGCAACTACACGATGGGCGACGTGGTGGCACGCTACAAGCGGGCCAAGGGCTTCAACGTGCTGCATCCGATGGGCTGGGACGCTTTCGGCATGCCGGCCGAGAACGCGGCGATGCAGAACAAGGTCCATCCCAAGGAATGGACCTACCAGAACATCGCCACCATGCGCGAGCAACTCAAGGTCATGGGCCTGTCGCTGGACTGGGCGCGAGAATTCGCCACCTGCGACGTCGACTATTATCACCGCCAGCAAATGCTGTTCCTCGATTTCGTCGAGAAGGGGCTGGTGACGCGCAAATCCTCCAAGGTGAACTGGGATCCGGAGGACATGACCGTGCTCGCCAACGAGCAGGTCATCGACGGGCGCGGCTGGCGCTCGGGCGCGCTGGTCGAACAACGCGAGCTGACGCAGTGGTTCTTCAAGATCACCGACTTTGCGCAGGACTTGCTGGATTCGCTCGAAGGCCTCGACGAATGGCCCGAAAAAGTGAAGCTGATGCAGCAGAACTGGATCGGCCGCTCGGAAGGCCTGCTGATCCGCTGGCCGCTGGCCGCGCCGATAGCGGACGAACATGAGCTGGAAGTCTACACGACAAGGCCCGACACCATCTTCGGCGCCTCTTTCATGGCTGTCGCCGCCGACCATCCGCTGGCCAGAAAAGCCGCCGAGAGCAATCCGGCGCTGGGCAAGTTCATCGAGGAGGTCCGGCACATGGGCACCTCGGCGGCGGCGCTGGAGACAGCCGAGAAGAAAGGCTTCGACACCGGAATCCGCGTCGTTCATCCGTTCGACGACAGCTGGACGCTGCCGGTCTACGTCGCCAATTTCGTGCTGATGGAATACGGTACCGGCGCTATCTTCGGCTGCCCGTCGGGCGACCAGCGCGACCTCGACTTCGCCAACAAATACGGCCTGCCGGTGATCCCGGTGGTGATGCCGGAAGGCGCCGACGCGAAGACGTTCCAGATCACCGAAGAAGCCTATGACGGCGACGGCGTGATGATCAATTCACGCTTCCTCGACGGCATGAAGCCGCCGGAGGCATTCGACGAAGTGGCGAAGCTCCTGGAGCAGAAGACGATCGGCAACCGGCCAATGGCCGAGCGCAAGGTGAACTTCCGCCTGCGCGACTGGGGCATTTCGCGCCAGCGCTACTGGGGCTGCCCGATCCCGATGATCCATTGCGAGGATTGTGGTGTCGTGCCGGTGCCGAAGGCCGATCTGCCGGTCAAGCTGCCCGACGATGTCGATTTCGACCGGCCGGGCAATCCGCTCGACCGGCATCCGACCTGGCGGCATGTGACGTGCCCGCAATGCGGCAGGGACGCGCGCCGCGAAACCGACACGATGGACACGTTCGTCGATTCCTCCTGGTATTTCGCCCGCTTCACCGCGCCCTGGGCGCATGAGCCGACCGATCCCAAGGCGGCCAACGAGTGGCTGCCGGTCGACCAGTATATTGGCGGCATCGAGCACGCGATCCTGCATCTGCTCTATTCGCGCTTCTTCACCCGCGCCATGCGCGAAACCGGCCATGTCGACTTGGCCGAGCCGTTCAAAGGCCTGTTCACGCAAGGCATGGTGGTGCACGAAACCTACCGCGTCGGCTCGGCATCGAATGGCCGCTGGCTGGCGCCGTCCGAGGTGCGGCTGGAGGATGTCGACGGCAAGCGCCGCGCCGTCGAGATCGCCACCGGCGAGGACGTGACGATCGGCCCGCTCGAGAAGATGTCGAAGTCGAAGAAGAACACGGTGAGCCCGGAAGACATCACAGATGGCTACGGAGCCGACACGGCACGCTGGTTCATGCTTTCGGATTCGCCGCCCGAGCGCGACGTCGAGTGGACCGACGATGGCGCCGCCGGCGCGCACCGCTTCATGCAGCGCATCTGGCGCCTAGTGTCGACCGCGGCCGAAACGCTGGCGGGCGTCAAGCCTGCCACGGCTGGCGCCGGCGAGGCCGGAGCAGTTTCCAAGGCGACGCACAAGATCCTGAAGGCGGTCGGCGAGGATATCGAGAAGCTCGGCTTCAACCGGGCCATCGCGCGCATCTACGAACTGGCCAATGCGCTGACCGCGCCGCTCAACGAGGTGGCGGAAGACAAGGCGGATTCGGCGCTGAAGGCCGCCTGCCGCGAGGCCGTGGAGATCCTAGTGCATCTGGTCGCGCCGGTCATGCCGCATCTCGCCGAGGAGTGCTGGGAGGCGCTCGGCGGAACCGATCTGGTCGCCGAACGGCCGTGGCCGGTGTTCGATCCGGCGCTGGTCGTCGACAACGACGTCACCTATCCGATCCAGGTCAACGGCAAGAAGCGCGGGGATTTGACAATTGCCCGCGACGCGGATCAAGGTGCGGTCGAAAAAGCGGTATTGGCTCTCGACTTCGTGCAGAAAGCACTCGAGGGTAAGACACCGCGCAAGGTGATCATCGTGCCGCAGAGGATCGTCAATGTCGTTGCCTGATCGGGAAAAGACAGACGTCAGCCGTTTGCTGCGCCGCGTGGCGCTTGCCGGCCTTATCGGCTCGCTGACGCTTGCCTCGGCCTGCACGGTGCGGCCGCTTTATTCCAACGCGCCGCTGTCGACCGGCTCGACCAGCGCCAATGCCGAACTGGCATCGATCGCCGTCAAGCCGGTCAACACGCGTTACGCCCAACAGGTGCGCAACAACTTGATCTTCGGGTTTGGACGCGGCGCCGGCGAGCCGGTCTCGCCCGCCTACTCACTCAGTCTCGGTGTGACCGAAGCCGTCGAATCCTCGGCACTCGTGCAGGTCGGAACCGACCAGGACGAGCCGACCGCCGGTTCGGTGACGCTGACCGCCGGCTATACGCTGACCGATGCGAAGACCGGTGTCGTCATCGCGGTCGGCAAGCGTTCGATCACCTCGTCCTTCGATAGGCCGCGTCAGGAATTTGCCTCGTACCGGGCGCAGATCGATGCCGAGAATCGTGCCGCGCGCGAATTGGCCGAGGCGCTGCAGCTATCCATCGCCCAGGACCTGGTCAGGCACGGCAAGACGGCGGGCTAGAGCGTATCAGGCGAAACGCGCCGGCTACCTGGTGCCTCCCCACGATATGTAGACCTTGGTTCCTCGGTCGCCTTGCGACGGCCAACGGCATGACCTTCAGCTCACCCATTCCAGCCGGATGAATGGGTGATCGTGGAACGACGATTGGACCGCTCGAACCGATCGCCGACATCGCCGCAAAAGATGCGCTCCAATCGTTGCAGCGGAGCCGGCGGGAAGCAACTGTTAACCACTCGCTCCCTATTGCTCGACAGACGTTTCAGAGTGAGTCTTGAGCATGGAATCCAGGCGTTTTCCTCGGGTCAATTCATTGAAGACAGCTTCGCCCGATGATCCCGCGGCAGGGCGTTTCGGCGGTATGGGCGACAATGCGGACGGCCGGCAGCCGGGCGCATCCAGAACCGGCAATTCCGCGCCGTTTGTCGATCTCGGCGGCAATGAAAGCCCCGCCTGGCAGGATTACTTCTTCCTGGCGCCGAATGTGCGGTTCACGCGCACGCCGGACTATGAGGCCAGGACGCTTCGCCCGCAGCACGACCAGATTGCTGTCGAGCAAAGCGAACCGCTGGAGCCCTCAATGCAGCAAGCAATCGCACAGCCAGTAGCAGCGGCGAGACCCTCCTCCTCGTCATCGGCCTCGACGAGCCGGCACTCCGGTCCGGAGGCCGCCCGGCCGCTTGCCGGCAGCAGAGCCGCGATGCATGCAACGCCATCGGCCCAGGCGGCGGCATCCGTTGCGCCAGGGCGTGCCGGTCAAAAGGCGCCGGCTGTTCCGCCCGCCGAGGTAGCCGCATCGCAACATGCATTCACGCGGGCAGTGTCCGCCCCGGGAACTGGGATGCCGGTCAAGGCAACAGGTCGCAAAAAAGCGCGCTGGCCCTATCTGTCGGATCACGTGTTTTTCGAGGTCATGGCGCCCTACATGATCGAAAGTCCGTCGCCGGTGTCGCGGTCTGCCCCAGCTCCGCGCCCAGCCGGGCCGGTCGTCGCCGAACGGGCCGACATTCACCATGGGCCCGCGGCGGATCCCACTTCGTTGTTTCGTGTCATCGAATGCCTGCCAGGCCTGCAAGCCTCGGTTGCCCTGCCGGATGCCCGTCCAGCCAACTCGAACGAAGCCGCGGTCCAGCCGGCTGAAAGCGTCCCTGTCCCGGTCGCGCAAGGCTCGCAGGAGACCGTCCCGGGTGCGGCCGTGCGGATATCTTCGCCGTTGCCCAAGGTCGGCCGAATCGTCCGGTCGACGACTGGAGCGGCCTACGAGCTTCCCTCGGAAGAGCTGCTACAGCAGCCGCCGGAAGGGCAGGGCTTCTACATGTCGCAGGAGCGGCTTGAGCAGAATGCCGATCTTCTGGAAAGCGTGCTGGAGGATTTCGGCGTACGCGGCGAGATCATCCATGTTCGCCCCGGCCCGGTCGTCACCCTCTATGAGTTCGAGCCGGCGCCAGGCGTCAAATCCTCCCGCGTCATTGGTCTAGCCGACGATATCGCCCGCTCCATGTCGGCGGTTTCAGCACGCGTGGCCGTCGTGCCCGGCCGCAACGTCATCGGCATCGAGCTTCCGAATGAAACCCGCGAGACCGTCTATTTCCGCGAACTGATCGAATCGCAGGGTTTCCGCAAAACCAGCTGCAAGCTGGCGCTTTGCCTCGGCAAGACGATCGGCGGCGAGCCTGTGATCGCCGAATTGGCGAAGATGCCCCACCTGCTGGTCGCCGGCACGACCGGCTCAGGCAAGTCGGTTGCCATCAATACGATGATCCTGTCGTTGCTCTATCGGCTGAAACCGGAAGAATGCCGGCTGATCATGGTCGATCCCAAGATGCTCGAACTCTCCGTCTATGACGGCATTCCGCATCTTTTGACCCCCGTCGTCACGGACCCCAAAAAGGCCGTCACCGCACTCAAATGGGCAGTGCGCGAGATGGAAGACCGATATCGCAAGATGGCCCGGCTCGGCGTCCGCAATATCGACGGCTACAACGAGCGCGCGGCCGCTGCCCGCGACAAGGGCGAGGCGGTCGTCATGACCGTGCAGGCCGGCTTCGAGAAGGGCACCGGCGAACCCCTCTTCGAACAGCAGGAAATCGACCTTGCGCCGATGCCCTACATTGTCGTCATCGTCGACGAAATGGCCGACCTGATGATGGTCGCCGGCAAGGAGATCGAAGGCGCCATCCAGCGCCTGGCACAGATGGCGCGCGCGGCCGGCATCCACCTGATCATGGCAACTCAGCGCCCTTCCGTCGATGTCATCACCGGCACGATCAAGGCCAACTTCCCGACCCGGATCTCCTTCCAGGTCACCTCCAAGATCGACAGCCGCACCATCCTGGGCGAGCAGGGTGCCGAGCAGCTGCTTGGCCAGGGCGACATGCTGCACATGATGGGTGGCGGTCGCATCGCGCGCGTGCACGGTCCCTTTGTCTCGGATGTGGAGGTCGAGCATGTCGTGGCGCATCTGAAGGCACAGGGCCGCCCCGAATATCTGGAAACCGTGACTGCCGACGAGGATGAAGAGGTAGACGAGGGCGACCAGGGAGCGGTCTTCGACAAGGGCTCCGTTGCAGCCGAGGACAGCGATTCCATCTACGACGAGGCGGTCAAGGTCGTGTTGCGCGACAAGAAGTGTTCGACGTCCTACATCCAGCGTCGCCTCGGCATCGGTTACAACCGCGCCGCTTCACTGGTCGAGCGCATGGAGAAGGAAGGGTTGGTCGGCGCACCCAACCACGTCGGCAAACGCGAGATCATCATGGGCCGGCGTCAGCCGGTAACGGCGCCCGACGATGCGGGTACGGACTGATCGGCAGGCCCTGATCCGCACCGCGCACAAAAAAAGACCGGTTGCCCGGTCTTTTTTGCAAAGTGGAATGGTCTCAGCTGATCTTCTGGCCGGTCTTGGCCCAGTCGGCGAGGAACGCTTCCAGGCCCTTGTCGGTCAGCGGATGCTTGACCAGTGCCTTCAGCGTCGCCGGCGGCGCGGTGATGACGTCGGCGCCGATGAGGGCCGCCTGCTTGACGTGGTTTACCGTGCGCACCGATGCGGTCAGGATCTCGGTCTGGAAATCGTAGTTGTCGTAGATCTGCCGGATCTCCTGGATCAACTCCATACCGTCCGAGCCGGTGTCGTCGATGCGGCCGACGAAGGGCGAGATGAAGGAGGCGCCGGCCTTGGCGGCGAGCAGCGCCTGATTGGCCGAGAAGCACAATGTGACGTTGACCATGCGGTTCATCTGAGTGCGGATCGTCTTGCAGGCCTTGAGGCCGTCCAGCGTCAGCGGCACCTTGATGCAGACATTGGGCGCGATCTTGGCCAGCACCTCGGCCTCCGCCATCATGTCCTTGTACTCGGTCGCCACGACTTCCGCCGAAACCGGCCCTGCGACGATATCGCAGATCTGTTTGGTGACCTCGGAGATCTTGCCACCCGATTTTAGGATAAGCGAGGGATTGGTGGTGACGCCGTCGAGCAGTCCCAGATCGTTGAGCTCACGGATATCCTTGATATCGGCGGTGTCGACAAAAAATTTCATGGTGGGTCTCCTGAAGATTTTATCGTGCGGGCTGGGCACGTTCAGCGTCGGCCTTTGCTCTAGACCAAAGTCGGGGCAAGGTCACGCCTCATGATCGAAGATTCGCCCTTTGTCGCGGCCGCGCCGGTGCTGGTGCCGATGCCGGCCGAACGCCCCTACACCTACGCCGTGCCGGCCGGCATGCGCGTGGTGCCGGGGTCGATCGTGCGCGTGCCGCTTGGGCCGCGCCAGGTCGCCGGCATCGTCTGGGATGGCGCGGTCGAGAGGGTCGACGCGAAAAAGCTGCGCCCCATCGAGCAGGTCTTCGACTGCCCGCCGATCGACCGCGCCATGCGCCGCTTCGTCGACTGGGTGGCGCAGTACACGCTGTCGCCGCCGGGCATGGTGGCCCGCATGCTGCTCAGGGCGCCGGAGGCTTTCGACCCCGAACCATGGATCGAGGGGCTGCAGCGCACGCTTCTCGCTCCCGATCGGATGACGGATGCGCGAGCGCGTGTGCTGGAGACCGCCGAAGGCGGGCTTGCCTGGACGCGATCCGGCCTCGCCCATGCCGCCGGCGTATCGTCGACGGTGGTCGAGGGCCTCAAGGCGCAAGGCGTGTTCGAGACGGTGATGATTCCACCGCGCCCGGTGGTGGCCGCGCCTGACTCCAGCTATGCCGTGCCGGAGCTGATGCCGGACCAGAGCGACGCGGCATCGATGCTGCGCGCCAATGTCGCAGCGGCTTCCTTCAGCGTCGCGCTGCTCGACGGCGTCACCGGCTCGGGCAAGACGGAGGTTTATTTCGAGGCGGTGGCGGCGGCGCTCGACCAGGGCAAGCAGGTGCTGATCCTTTTGCCGGAAATCGCGCTGACGCATGCGTTTCTCGAGCGCTTCCAGCAGCGCTTCGGCGCCAAGCCGGGCGAATGGCATTCGGATCTGCCGCCGCGGATGCGCGAACGGGTCTGGCGGCAAGTGGCGGAAGGCGGCGTGCGCGTCGTCGCTGGCGCACGCTCGGCTTTGTTCCTGCCGTTCAGGGAGCTTGGTCTGATCGTCGTCGACGAGGAGCACGACCCCGCCTACAAGCAGGAAGACCGCGTCTTTTACAATGCCCGCGACATGGCGGTGGTGCGCGGCCACATAGGCGGTTTCCCGGTGGTGCTGGCTTCGGCGACGCCATCGGTCGAAAGCCGGGTCAACGCCAGCCAGGGCCGCTACGCCAGGGCGGTGCTTTCGGCTCGCTTCGCCGAGGCGGCGCTGCCTCACCTCAAGGCGATCGACATGCGGCGCGCGCCACCGGCACGGGGCGGCTTCCTGTCGCCGGTCCTGCTCGACCATATGCGCCAGACGCTGGAGAAGAAGGAGCAGTCGCTGCTCTTCCTCAACCGGCGCGGCTATGCGCCGCTGACACTGTGCCGGGTCTGCGGCCACCGCTTCGGCTGTCCGGTCTGCTCGGCCTGGCTGGTCGAGCACCGCTTTCGCGGCCAGCTCGTCTGCCACCATTGCGGGCACAATGAGCGCCGCCCCGAAGCCTGTCCGGAATGCGGAACGCTCGATCATCTGGTCGCCTGCGGGCCGGGGGTAGAGCGCATAGCCGAGGAGGTGGTCGCGCATTTTCCCGACGCACGCACCATCGTGCTGTCGTCCGACCTGATGGGCGGCGTGCGGCGGCTACGGCTGGAGCTGGAGGCGATCGCAAACGGCGAGGCCGACATCGTCATCGGCACGCAGCTGGTCGCCAAGGGCCACAACTTCCCCAACATGACCCTGGTCGGCGTCGTCGATGCCGATCTCGGTCTCGCCAATGGCGATCCGCGCGCCGCCGAGCGTACCTTCCAGCTGCTCAGCCAGGTGACCGGGCGAGCCGGCCGCACCGGCAAGAAGAGCCTAGGCCTGCTGCAAACCTTCCAGCCCGACCACCCGGTGATGCGGGCGATCGTCTCGGGCGATGCCGAGGCTTTTTACGAACGCGAGATCACCGAGCGCGAACGAGCGGCGCTGCCGCCCTTCGGCCGGCTCGCCGGCGTCATCGTCAGCGCGGTGACACGGGCGGAAGCGGAGGGCCATGCACGCGGCCTGCGCCGCGCCGCGCCTGAAGCCACCGACCTGTTCGTGCTGGGTCCGGCGGAGGCGCCGCTGTCGTTGCTGGGCGGCCGCCACCGCTTCCGCCTGCTGATCCAGGGCGAACGGCGCGCCGACATGCAAGGCTTCATCCGTGCCATGCTGGCCAACGGGCCGAAACAGCGCGGCTCGGTCCGGGTGCAGGTCGACATCGACCCGCAGAGCTTTTTGTAAAAACCCGCAGACCTTTTTTGTAAAAAAGAGATCGATCAGTCGGGGTCTGGCGGGTCTTGCAGTATGTTCCAGCACCAAACGTCAAGCGCTTCAAAATGCCTGACGTTTGCCGTAATGACGGTGAGCCCATTTGCTGCCGCCGTGGCAGCGATCAGTATGTCCGCCAGGCCTGGATTCTTCCCTTTCGCAGAGACTGCTTCCTCCATTCGGCCCGCTTTTCGCGCTATATCGGCGTTGATCCCCAGAATTTGATCTGCAAATCCTTCGATAGTGTCGTTGAGCCAGGCAGTGAGACTGTCCGCGCGGTTTGTGGCCCCGGCACGATCGAGCCTGCGTATGCCTTTCTCGATTTCGGTGATCGCTATAACGGAGATGAATAGCGTTTGTTTTTCACCTTGCGTTACGATCCAGTTTGCGACGTTTTTCGCAAGCGGCGGCCTGCCAGGCGCGAACGCGGATAAGATGGAAGTGTCGAGAAGATAGCCGCTCAAAGATCGATATCCCGCGACGGCGACTCGTTCCTTTCAAGCTCGATCCCTCCCGGATAGGTCAGAAGAAACTCTCCGAAGTTTCGACGCTTGGTTGGATAAAGCTTTTGCAGGTCCTCGACCGAAACGACCGCCGCTGCTGGCTTGCCGTGCTTTGTGATAATGGTGGGCTCGCCGCTCTCTGCGGCCTCGACGAGCGCCGAGAACCCTGCCTTGGCTTCCCTAACCTGCATCGTTTTCACGGCAACCTCCTTGTGGTCTCATGGGGTCATAAATATAGGTATTCGAGCAGCAAAGGAACAGCATCGATGAAAACCCTCGGCCTTCTGGGCGGCATGAGTTGGGAATCGACCGCCATCTACTATCGGCTGCTGAACGAGATCGTGCGCGAGCGCCTCGGCGGGCTGCATTCGGCGAAACTGCTGCTCTGGTCCTTCGACTTCGCCGAGATCGCCGAGCGGCAGCATCATGGCGACTGGGAGGGCGCCGGCGTGCTTCTGGTCGAAGCCGCGCGCAACCTTGAGGCCGGCGGCGCGGAAGGGCTGCTTTTGTGCACCAACACCATGCATAAGCTCGCCGATCAGGTGCAGGCGTCGGTATCGATTCCGCTGATCCACATCGCCGACGCCACGGCGGCGGCGATCAAGCGCGCCGGCATGCAGCGCCCGGCTCTGCTGGCGACACGCTTCACAATGGAGCAGGATTTCTACAAGGGCCGGCTTGCCGGCAAATATGGTCTGCAACCTGTCGTGCCCGATGCGGCCGGACGCGACATGGTGCATCGCGTCATCTACGAGGAACTGTGCCAGGGCATCCTCACCGAGGCCTCCAAGGCGGCCTACATTACAGAGACTGAACGTCTGCGCCGCGAAGAGGCCGCCGACAGCGTCATCATGGGCTGCACCGAGATCACCATGCTCATCGGCCAGCAGGATTTCGACATCCCGGTGTTCGACACGACCCGCATCCATGTCGAAGCCGCCGTCGAGTTCGCGCTCTCTTGATGCGCTCCTCCTAAAGTGCCCGCAGCCATCTGGCATCCATTCTTTCCTTCGCTAGAATGCGCGGAATTTCAAACAGGCATTTCGAGGGGACGAGATGGATTTTGCACTTCCGTGGCCGACGAGCCAGGGCGAATGGCTGGCCTGGTCGAGCGCCGCCGTCACCGTGCTGCTCGGCCTTTTGTTCTTTCTGGCGCCGGGTCTTGCCTTCCGTGTCCTGCGCTTGCAGGCCAAGCCGGAGAAGGCGGCGGCGATCGCCGAGGGGCGCGGCAGGATGTCGGGCTTCTATCTCGGCGTCGGCCTGTGCTGCATCCTGCTGGCGCAGCCGCTTATCTACATGGCGCTCGGCTTCTCCTGGCTGTTCACCGCCTTCGGCCGCCTGCTGTCGATGATGTCGGACGGCGCCAACACACCCTTCAACTGGGTTTCAATCGTGGTGGAGCTGGCGCTGGCGGCCTTGCCGCTCGCCTTTGCCTTCGGCTTCGTGCCCTGAATCCGCGGCTATCGCCTGGAGGAAGGCACGAGTCTTTCGCCGGATGCGACAATAGTGCCTGAAACCATACGGAACGACGCATTGCGGTCTTAAAATGCCTGTGCTAGACGGCAATCGACTTTCGGCAGGGGATAGCGGAAGCCGCGCCTCCGTGCTCGAAAAAATGCAGTAAGGTCAAAGATTTAGCCAGAGTTTTCGCTCGCGCCAACAATCTGCGGCCTGTCAGACAAGAGAAAAGACGGTCCGTGGCTCAATCGTCATCGCCAATCTCAGGTGTCGCAGAACGCTACGCGGGTTCGCTGTTCGAACTCGCGCTGCAGGCCAATTCGGTGGCCAAGGTCGAGACCGACCTGAACAGTTTCGAAGCCATGCTCGCGGGCAGCGCCGATCTTACCCGATTGATCAACAGCCCGGTTTTCTCCAGCGAAGACCAAGCCAAGGCCATCGCGGCGATCGCGGACAAGGCGGGGATTACGGGCCTCACCGGCAATTTCCTGCGCGTCGTCGCCAAGAACCGCCGGCTGTTCGCCATCCCCGGTATGATCAAGGCGTTCCGCCAGATCGCCGCCGAGCATCGTGGCGAGGCCGCCGCTGACGTGATTTCGGCTCACGAGCTGACCGCCGCCCAGCAGACCGAACTCAAGGCGGCGCTGAAGAGCGTTGCCGGCAAGGAGGTGGCCATCTCCGTCACCGTCGATCCGTCGCTGCTCGGCGGACTGGTGGTCAAGATGGGCTCGCGCCAGATCGATACGTCGCTCAAAACCAAACTCAATTCGCTCAAGCTTGCACTGAAAGAGGTCGGCTGATGGACATCCGCGCCGCGGAAATTTCCGCAATTCTGAAAGACCAGATCAAGAATTTTGGCAAGGAGGCCGAGGTCTCCGAAGTTGGACAGGTGCTGTCCGTCGGTGACGGTATCGCCCGCGTCTACGGCCTCGACAATGTCCAGGCCGGCGAGATGGTCGAATTCCCCGGCGGCATCCGCGGCATGGCGCTCAACCTCGAGGCCGACAATGTCGGCGTCGTCATCTTCGGCGCCGACCGCGACATCAAGGAAGGCGACATCGTCAAGCGCACCGGCGCCATCGTCGACGTCCCCGTCGGCCCTGGCCTGCTTGGCCGCGTCGTCGACGCGCTCGGCAATCCGATCGACGGCAAGGGTCCGATCAAGGCAGTCGAGCGCAAACGCGTCGACGTCAAGGCGCCCGGCATCATTCCGCGCAAATCGGTGAACGAGCCGATGTCGACCGGCCTCAAGGCCATCGACGCGCTGATCCCGGTCGGCCGCGGCCAGCGCGAGCTGGTCATCGGCGACCGCCAGACCGGCAAGACCGCCATCATCCTCGACACGATGCTCAACCAGAAGTCGGTGCACGACAACGGCCCCGAGAAGGAAAAGCTCTACTGCGTCTACGTCGCCGTCGGCCAGAAGCGCTCGACCGTCGCGCAGTTCGTCAAGGTGCTTGAGGAGCGCGGCGCGCTCGAATACTCGGTCATCATCGCCGCTACCGCTTCCGATCCCGCACCGATGCAGTTCCTGGCGCCGTTCGCCGGCTGCACCATGGGTGAGTATTTCCGCGACAACGGCATGCACGCGCTGATCAGCTATGACGATCTGTCGAAGCAGGCCGTCGCCTATCGCCAGATGTCGCTGCTGCTGCGCCGCCCGCCGGGCCGCGAAGCTTATCCGGGCGACGTCTTCTACCTGCATTCGCGCCTGCTCGAGCGCGCCGCCAAGCTCAACGACGATCTGGGCGGTGGATCGCTGACCGCTTTGCCGATCATCGAAACGCAGGCCAACGACGTATCGGCCTATATCCCGACCAACGTGATCTCGATCACCGATGGCCAGATCTTCCTCGAAACCAACCTGTTCTTCCAGGGCATCCGTCCTGCGGTGAACGTCGGCCTTTCGGTCAGCCGCGTCGGCTCCGCCGCGCAGATCAAGGCGATGAAGCAGGTTGCCGGCTCGATCAAGGGCGAGCTCGCGCAGTATCGCGAAATGGCGGCCTTCGCGCAGTTCGGCTCCGATCTCGACGCCGCCACGCAACGCCTGCTCAACCGCGGATCGCGCCTGACCGAGCTCCTGAAGCAGCCGCAGTTCTCGCCGCTGAAGACGGAAGAGCAGGTCGCGGTGATCTTCGCCGGCGTCAACGGTTACCTCGACAAGCTGCCGGTGAACCAGGTCGGCAAGTTCGAGCATGGCCTGCTCAGCCACATGCGTTCGGCCGGCAAGGACGTTCTCGATGCCATCCGCAAGGAAAAGGCGCTGTCGGACGATCTGCGCGGCAAGCTGAAGGCCGAGATCGACGCTTTCGCCAAGACCTTCGCCTGAGCGAAGCGCCAGTCCGGATGAGACAAGACGGGATCAGGTTTGAAGCATGCCTTCATTAAAAGACCTTCGTAACCGTATCGCCTCGGTCAAGGCGACGCAGAAGATCACCAAGGCGATGCAGATGGTCGCCGCGGCGAAGCTGCGCCGTGCGCAAGAGGCCGCCGAAGCGGCGCGGCCCTATTCGGAGCGCATGGGTTCCGTGCTGGCCAACATTACCCAGGCAATCGGCGGCGGTGGCGATGCCCCGGCGCTGATGACCGGCACCGGCAAGGATGACGTGCATCTGCTCGTCGTCTGCACCGCCGAGCGCGGCCTGTGCGGCGGCTTCAATTCGCAGATCGCCCGCCTGGCCCGCGACCACATCCGCAAGCTTCTGGCCGATGGCAAGAAGGTCAAGATTATCTGCGTCGGCAAAAAGGGTTTCGATATCCTGCGCCGCGATTATGCAGCGATGATCATCGACCGTGTCGATCTGCGCGAGGTCAAGACGCTCGGCTTCGTCAATGCCGATGCCATCGCCAAGAAAGTCATCCACCTCTTCAACGAGGGCGGATTCGACATCTGCACGCTGTTCTACTCGCAGTTCAAGTCGGTCATCAGCCAGATCCCGACCGCGCAGCAGATCATCCCGGCCGGCGTTGCTTCGGCTCCTGCCGAGGCGGCGGTTGGCGGCAACGCCGTGTACGAGTATGAACCGGAGCCGGGCGAAATCCTCTCCGACCTCATTCCGCGCAACATCTCCGTGCAGGTTTTCCGGGCGCTGCTCGAAAACGCAGCCGGCGAAATGGGCGCCAAGATGAGCGCCATGGACAACGCGACGCGCAACGCCGGCGAGATGATCAACAAGTTGTCGATCACCTACAACCGCCAGCGGCAGGCGCAGATCACCAAGGAACTGATCGAAATCATTTCGGGCGCCGAGGCGCTCTAGGCGCGGTTGGCGGGTCACGGCCCGCGACAGGACCGCGTGAGAAACAAAAGGACGAAAAGGGTAAAGACGATGGCGAAAGCAGCGACCCCCAAGGCGGCGGCCCCCAAAACCGCAGCGGCGAAGGCGGCAAAGGCACCGGCAGCAGCAGTGAAGGCGGCTCCGGCCAAGGCGGCAGCGCCCGCCAGGGCCGCCGCGGCCCGGGCACCGGCAGTGGTTGCCAAGGCAACGGGCGTCGTCGGCAAGGTTCGCCAGGTCATCGGCGCCGTCGTCGACGTGCAGTTCGGCGATCACCTGCCGGCGATCCTGAACGCGCTCGAAACGACCAATGTCGGCAACCGCCTCGTGCTCGAAGTTGCCCAGCATCTCGGTGAAAACACCGTGCGCTGCATCGCCATGGACTCCACCGAAGGTCTGGTGCGCGGCCAGGAAGTGCGCGACACCGGCGCGCCGATCACCGTCCCGGTCGGCCCGGGCATGCTCGGCCGCATCATCAACGTCATCGGCGAGCCGGTCGACGAAGAAGGCCCGGTCGACGCGATCGAAATGCGCTCCATCCATCAGCCGGCTCCGACCTATGTCGAGCAGTCGACGGAAGCGCAGATCCTGATCACCGGCATCAAGGTGCTCGACCTGCTCGCGCCCTACGCCAAGGGCGGCAAGATCGGCCTGTTCGGCGGCGCCGGCGTCGGCAAGACCGTGCTGATCCAGGAACTGATCAACAACATCGCCAAGGCGCATGGCGGCTATTCGGTGTTCGCCGGCGTCGGCGAGCGCACCCGCGAAGGCAACGATCTCTATCACGAGTTCATCGAATCCGGCGTCAACAAGAAGGGCGGCGGCGAAGGCTCCAAGGCCGCACTCGTCTACGGCCAGATGAACGAGCCCCCGGGCGCGCGTGCCCGCGTCGGCCTGACCGGCCTGACGGTTGCGGAATATTTCCGCGACCAGGGCCAGGACGTGCTGTTCTTCGTCGACAACATCTTCCGCTTCACGCAGGCGGGTTCGGAAGTGTCGGCTCTGCTCGGCCGCATCCCGTCGGCCGTCGGCTATCAGCCGACGCTCGCCACCGACATGGGCGCTTTGCAGGAACGCATCACCACCACCACCAAGGGTTCGATCACCTCGGTGCAGGCGATCTACGTGCCCGCCGACGATCTGACCGACCCGGCGCCGGCGACCTCGTTCGCCCACCTCGACGCAACGACGACGCTCAACCGCGCCATCGCCGAAAAGGGCATCTACCCGGCTGTCGATCCGCTGGATTCGACCTCGCGCATGCTCGACCCGCTGGTCGTCGGCGATGAGCACTACGGCGTCGCGCGCCAGGTGCAGTCGATCCTCCAGCGCTACAAGTCGCTGCAGGACATCATCGCCATCCTGGGCATGGACGAGCTTTCGGAAGAGGACAAGCAGACGGTTGCCCGCGCCCGCAAGATCGAGCGCTTCCTGTCGCAGCCCTTCTTCGTCGCCGAAGTGTTCACCGGCGCGCCGGGCAAGCTGGTGGACCTCGCCGACACCATCAAGGGCTTCAAGGGCCTCTGCAACGGTGACTACGATCACCTCCCGGAAGCTGCCTTCTACATGGTCGGCGGCATCGAGGAAGCGGTCGAGAAGGCACAGCGCCTGGCCGCCGAAGCGGCTTAATCAAGGGAATAGGGAGTAGTCAGTAGTCAGTGGTGAATAGCAGCTGGGTGATCGGGGCGGTTGTCCTCTCTCCCTACTCCCTACTCACTATTCCCTACTCACTAAACTGATCATGGCTGAAGCTTTTAAATTCGAACTGGTTTCTCCGGAACGCCTGCTGGTTTCCGCTGAGGTCGAATCCGTCGTCATTCCGGGCGCCGAAGGCGAGATGACCGTCATGGCGCATCACGCCCCGGTCATGACCACGATCAAGCCAGGCGTCGTCACGGTGAAGGCCGTGTCGGGTAGCGAAGAACGCTATGTCGTGTTCGGCGGCTTCGCCGACATCGTTCCGGCCGGCTGTACGCTGCTGGCGGAATCGGCCGTCGCGGTGAAGGATGTCGACCGCGCCGATCTCGCCCGCCGCATCCAGGAAGCTAGGGAAGACGCCGCCGACGCCAAGGACGACCAGGCGCGCAGCAAGGCGGAACAGTTCCTTAGCCAGCTAACCACGCTGGAAGGCGCGATACTTCCGGCCTGAAGTTAGCTTCAGACGATTGAATGAAAAGCGGGGCCTTGCCTCGCTTTTTTGTTGAGACGTCCCTGGTCGCGTGGCGTGAAGATTCGGGTATGCGGAGGTCGGCGGGCGCTGGCCCAGGGATGTCGGCGTTCTGCGTTCCCAGGCTCTAAGTTAATGTCGCGGCACTGGACCCACTTCCTATGCCAAGTGCTGCGAGCGCAAGCTCCACCCCACCTTGCCGCAAGTGCACGAGATGGCTGGCCACCAGTTCCATCAGCGTCTGGCGTCCGGCGTGTTCCCTGGCAAAGCCGGCCAGGTCGAATACCGCCGCCACTGTTTCGTTCGCCGGCAACTGCTGGCTGAAAACTTCCGCCAGCGCCGCATCCAGCGGATCGGTGAAGTGGGCTTCCGGCAAGGTCTTGCCGCGCGCTTCGGACGCGGCGATCCAGGCGGCGATCACCAGCGTCAGGTGCTCGGGCGGTGCGCCGGCTTCGATGCGCTCGATGGCGGACGCGACGATGCGCTGCGGCAATTTCTGGCTGCCGTCATTGGCGATCTGCGCCGTGCGGTGGGCGAGCGCAGTGTTCGAGAAACGCTTGGTAAGTTCTGCCGTATAGCTCGTCGTATCGAGCCCGGCATTTGTGGGCAGCGTCGGAATGGCCTCGGCCCACAGCGCGTCGACAAAAGCCCGTATCGCCGGATCGGCGAAAGCGCGATCGACGGTGGCGTGACCGCTGAGCAGGCCGAGATAGGCAATGGCCGAATGCGAGCCGTTGAGCAGCCTGAGCTTCATGTCCTCGAAGGGCCCGACATCATCGACCATGGTGACGCCGAATTGTTCCCAGGCCGGCCGGCCCTCGGGGAATTTGTCTTCGATCACCCATTGGCAGAACGGCTCGGTCATGACCGGCCAGGCGTCCTCGACGCCGAGTTGGCCAGCGATCCGCGCCCGGTCGGCATCGGTGGTCGCCGGCACGATGCGGTCGACCATGCTTGAGGGAAATGCGACCGCGTCGGCGATGTGGCTGGCGAGCCCTGCATCGCTCTTCATGCCGGGGCCACGCAATTCTGCAAATTCAATCAGCAATCTGTGCAGCGTGGCGCCGTTGGCCGGCAGATTGTCGCAGCACAGCACGGTGAACGGCGGCGTGCCGGCGGCGCGTCGCCGGGCGAGCGCCTCGGCCAGAAAACCATGCGCCGTCTTCGGGGTTTGCAGGTTCGCTAGGTCGTGGACGATGTCGGGATGAGCGGTGTCCAGGCCGCCGCCGGCCGCGCGCAGATACGCCTTTTCCGTGATGGTCAGCGTGACGATGCGGGTCCGTGGATCGGCTAGCGCGGCCAGCACCGCGCCGGGGTCTTCCGGCGCCGCCAGCATCGAGCCGATGGAGCCGACGACGCGGAGCTTTTCCTCGCCGCTGCTCCTGATTGCCAGCGTGTAGAGCCCGTCCTGCGGCGCCAGCGCATCGCGGGTGTCGGCGCTGCGCAGCGAGACGCCTGTTATGCCCCAGCCCGTCTCCCCGGCCGCCAGGCAGTCGTCGACATAGGCGGCCTGATGGGCGCGATGAAAGGCGCCGACGCCGAGATGCACGATGCCCGGGACGACATGACTGCGATCATACGCAGGTCTCGCCACCAAAGCCGGTAATGCCTGTACCGTGCCGCCGGAGAGGCGCTTGGTCATGGTGGTGCGGCTGGTCTGGTTGGACGGCATGAAAATCGCCTCGAGGATGGTCGGCAGGGGGCGTAGCATTCGATTTCTTGCCACACAATGGTTGGAAAAGTCATCATACAACAATCTAATTTTTGTATGTTGACATTATTTCCGACCGACCCTACCGATGGCGGCTCTGGGAGGATCGACGTGGCACTGACCGACGCGGATTTGCTGTTTCCGGCCGAGGCGCGTCCGCGTTCGATCGCGCGCGATCTCTACGCCGGGATCAAGGACCTGCCCATCGTCAGCCCGCACGGCCACACCGATCCGCGCTGGTATGCCCTGAACGAGCCTTTCCCGGACCCGGCCCAGCTGCTCATCGTGCCCGACCACTATATTTTCCGCATGCTCTTCAGCCAGGGCGTGCGGCTTGAGGATCTCGGCGTGCCGGCGCTCGACGGCACGCCTGTCGAGACCGACGGCCGGACGATCTGGCGGCGCTTCGCCGAGAACTATCACCTGTTTCGCGGCACGCCGACCCGGCTATGGTTCGACCATGTGCTCGAGCATCTGTTCGGTATCGACGAGCCGCTGACCGCCGCAACGGCGGACCGTCACTACGATACGATCGCGATGCTGCTGCAGTGGGAGAATTTCCGCCCCCGAGCTCTGTTCGAGCGCTTCAACATCGAGGTGATCGCCACGACCGAAGGCGCGCTCGACGATCTCAAATGGCACAAGATGATCCGCGACAGCGGTTGGGAGGGCCGCGTCGTTACCGCCTACCGGCCGGACGCGATTGTCGATCCGGATTTTGAAGGATTCTCGGCCAATCTCGATCGGCTCGGAGAAATCACCGGCTGCGACACAGGCAGCTGGGCCGGCTACCTCGATGCGCATCGCCAGCGGCGCGCCTTCTTCAAAACCTTCGGCGCCACCTCGTCCGATCACGGCCATCCAACGGCGGAGACCGCCAACCTCTCGGACGCCGCGGCCGAGGAACTGTTCAGCCGCATCCGCCAGGGTTCGCAGGACGAGCGCGTGCGAAAACTGTTTCGCGCCCAGATGCTGACCGAGATGGCCAAGATGAGCCTGGACGATGGGCTGGTCTTGCAGATCCATCCCGGTTCCTGGCGCAATCATTCGCCTTCCATTTTTCAGAAATTCGGCCGCGACAAGGGTTTCGATATCCCGACCCGGACCGATTATGTGACGGCGCTGAAGCCGCTGCTCGACTGCGTCGGGCTGGAGCGCGACCTGACGATCATCCTCTTCACCCTCGACGAGACCAGCTATGCGCGCGAGCTGGCGCCGCTCGCCGGCGTCTACCCGGCGCTCAAGGTCGGGCCTGCCTGGTGGTTCCACGACAGCCCGGAAGGCATGCGCCGCTTCCGCGAGATGACCACCGAGACTGCCGGCTTCTACAACACTGTCGGTTTCAACGACGACACCCGCGCCTTTCCGTCCATCCCCGCCCGTCACGATTTGGCGCGGCGGGTCGATTGCGCGTTTCTCGCGCGTCTCGTCGCCGAGCACCGGCTGCGTGAGGACGAGGCGCATGAGCTGGCCAAGGAGCTTGCCTACACGCTTGCCAAGAAGGCGTACCGGCTCTGAGCCGGGTGCTTTGATTTAAAAAGGGAGGAAGTCATGTTGCATTTTTCGAAATTGACGGCGGCCGCGTTCGCGGTCGGCTCGCTGCTGGTCGGCGTCGCCAACGCCGAAACGGTGCTGCGATCGTCGGATACCCATCCCGATGGTTACCCGACGGTCGAGGCGGTCAAATACATGGGCGACCTAATCAAGCAGCGCACCAACGGCCGCTATTCGGTAGAGGTCTATCATTCGGCGCAGCTCGGCGAGGAGAAGGACACGATCGAGCAGACGCAGACCGGCGTCATCGATCTCAACCGCGTCTCGATGGGACCATTCAACGGCATCGTGCCGGAAACCGCGGTGCCGTCGCTGCCCTACATGTTCCGCTCGGTCGAACATATGCGCCATGTCATGGACGGGCCGGTCGGCGACCAGATCCTGAAAGCATTCGAGGCACATGGCCTGATCGGCCTCGCCTTCTACGATTCCGGCGCGCGCTCCTTCTATAACACCAAGAAGGACATCACCTCGATCGCCGACCTGAAGGGCATGAAATTCCGCGTCATCCAATCCGACGTGTTCGTCGACATGGTCAATGCGCTCGGCGCCAACGCCACGCCTATGGCCTATGGCGAAGTCTACTCGGCCTTGCAGACAGGTGTCATCGACGGCGCCGAGAACAACTGGCCGAGCTTCGAATCCGCCAAGCATTACGAGGTTGCCAAGCACTACACGATGGACGAGCACCAGATCGTTCCGGAG
Source organism: Mesorhizobium sp. M0587 (assembly GCF_040320945.1). Lineage (NCBI taxonomy): Bacteria > Pseudomonadati > Pseudomonadota > Alphaproteobacteria > Hyphomicrobiales > Phyllobacteriaceae > Mesorhizobium > Mesorhizobium sp. M0587. Next base: position 142,123 of record NZ_JAMYQP010000010.1, on the reverse strand, counting down.
GTGCTGGTGATGTCGAAGGCGAGCTGGGACAAGCTGTCTCCCGAGGATCAGACGATCGTCCGGCAGGCGGCCAAGGACAGCGTCGTCAAGATGCGCGAGCTGTGGGACGCGCAGGAGAAAAAGTCGCGCGGCATCGTCGAAGCCGCGGGCGTAAAGGTCAGCGAGATCGACAAGCAGCCGCTGATCGACGCGATGAAGCCGGTCTACGACAAATATCTGTCGACGCCCGCGCTGAAGGACCTCGCGGCGCGCATCCAGGCAACCAAATAATCCAGTCGCGACGGCGGTGGCGCGATCGTGCGCGCCACCGCCCAGGGGAGGCGCACATGAAATCGTTCTGGCTGGCCACGGAGCGCCTGCTGTCACAGCTTGCAAGGCTTGCACTGTGGGTCAGCGGTGCCGGACTGACCCTGATGACGATAATCATCTTCTGGCAGGTGTTTTCGCGTTATGTCCTGAACCGCTCACCAAGCTGGACCGAGTCCTTCTCGGTGCTTCTGATGGGCTGGTTCATTTTCCTGGGTGCCGCTGTCGGGGTTCGCGAGCGCACGCATCTCGGTTTCGACGTGCTGCTGTATTTCCTGCCGCATGCCGCCAAGGCGGTATTGCGCAGCATTTCGGATATCGTCGTGCTCGCCTTCGGCGCCGGCATGATCGTCTACGGCGTCCAGCTTACCATGCTGACCTGGAACACGGTGATGCCGTCCCTTGCCCTGCCCGGCGGCGTCGGTTTCCTGCCGGTCATCCTGGGTGGCGCGCTTGTCTGCCTGTTTTCACTGGAGCGGCTGGCCGGGCGATTTGCCGGTCTGCCCGTCGACGCCGATCAGTACGCCACGGGCGAGGAGGATCTATAATGGCCCTGACGGTCCTGTTCGGCACCTTCGTCTTCCTGCTGATCATCGGCACGCCGATCGCGTTTTGCCTCGGCGTCGCCAGCTTCGCGACGGTGCTGGTGCTTGGCCTGCCGCCGCTGGTGGTGTTCCAGCGCCTCAACTCCGGCGTCAGCGTGTTTTCGCTGATGGCCATTCCATTCTTCATCTTCGCCGGCGACCTGATGGTGCGCGGCGGCATTGCCGCCCGGCTGGTGGCACTGGCCGGCTCGCTGGTCGGCCACCTGCGTGGCGGGTTGGGCCAGGTCAACATCGCCGCGTCAACCATGTTCGGCGGTATTTCCGGGTCGGCGGTGGCCGACGCCTCGGCGGTCGGCGGACTGATGATCCCGCAGATGAAGGCGCGCGGCTACGGCGTCGATTATGCCGTCAACATCACCTCGGTCGGCGCCATCATCGCGCTGCTGATCCCGCCCTCGCACAACATGATCATCTATTCGATTTCGGCCGGCGGCCGCATTTCGATCGCCGATCTGTTCACGGCCGGCGTGCTACCCGGCCTGCTCCTGGCGCTGTCACTGATGATTACGGCCTATTGGGTCGCCAGCCGCCGCGGCTATCCGACGGAGCCCTTTGCCGGCTTCGGCCGGGCGCTGCAATTGCTTCTCGCCGCCATTCCAGGCCTGATCCTGATCGGCATTATCTTCGGCGGAGTCCGGTCCGGCATTTTCACCGCCACCGAAAGCTCCTGCATTGCCATTGTCTACGCCTTCCTGGTGACGCTTATCATCTACCGTTCGATGAGCTGGAACGACTTCGTCACCGCCACCACCGCTGCGGTGCGCACCACGGCAATGGTGCTGATGATCATTGGCTGCGCCGCGGCTTTTGGCTGGCTGCTCGCCTATCTCAGGGTCCCGGCAGCGCTGGTCGCTTTCCTGCAATCCGTGTCCGACAACAAGCTGGTCATCTTGCTGATGATCAACGTGGTGCTGCTTATCCTCGGCACGTTCATGGACATGTCGCCCTTGATCATCATCACCACGCCGATCTTCCTGCCCGTGGTCATGGCTTACGGCGTCGATCCGGTGCATTTCGGCGTCATCCTGATCCTCAACCTCGGCATCGGCCTGTGCACGCCACCGGTGGGCGCGGTGCTGTTCGTCAGCTGCGCCATCGGCCGGATCCCGATCTGGACGGCGATGCGCTCGATCTGGCCATTCTACGGAGCGGCCTTCGCTGTGTTGATGCTTGTCACCTACATACCGGAAATCTCATTGTGGCTGCCGAGCCTGTTCCACTAGGAGTTTGCCACGTGTCCGCTGCCGCAACCGACCTCCGGGTCGAGAGAAAACCCAAACTGTCGGAGACCGTCGTCGCGGCGATCCGCAGGCAGCTTCAGGCGGGCGAGATCCTGCCCGGCCACAAACTGCCGACCGAAGGCCAGTTGACCGAGACCTTCGGCGTCAGCCGCACCGTCATCCGCGAGGCCTTGGCCAAGCTGGCCGCCGACGGCTTGGTCGAGCCACGCCAGGGGGCCGGCGTCTTCGTCACCGAGCATATCTCGACCATGTTCGGTGCGCTTGCCGCCGACATGGGCAGCAAGGATTCGATCGCGCTCAACGTGCTCGAAGTGCGGCTGGCGATCGAGATCGAATCGGCCGGTCTCGCCGCCAACCGCCGCAACGCCGCACAGGAGGCGGCGATCCAGGAAGCCTTCTTCGAGTTCGAACGGCTGCTGCTCGCCAGCGAGCCGACCGGTCCGGCCGACCTCGCCTTCCATCGCGCCATCGCCAGCGCCACCAACAACCCATTCTATGTCGAAATGCTCGACGTGCTCGGCCGGCGCGCGATTCCCTGCGACGTGACCTCGCCATGGTCGACGGAACTGGTCCAGTCCGACGCATACCAGCGCGGCCTGCAGCGCGAGCATCTGGTGATCCTGAACGCGATCACATCGGGCGACGCCGAGGCCGCGCGCGAGGCGATGCGTATCCACCTTGCTGCCAGCCAGCAGCGCTATCGCGAGCGCCTGCACGCAAGGCAGGTGTTCTATGCCAATTCGGTCATGGCCGCTGCCGGCGAATGACCCATCTCAAATCAGGACAGCCATGAGCCAGAGCGACACCCACTATACGTCCCGCTTCGCCATCGATCCCGTAGCCGCCGCAGCCATGGGAACCGACGAGCTGCGCCACAATTTTCACATTGAAGACCTGTTCCAGCCCGGCCGCATCAGCCTGACCTACACTCATTACGACCGCATGATCGTCGGCGGCGCCATGCCAATGGCGACACCGGTGCCGCTGGCAGCGATCAAGCCGACCGGGACCAAGAACTTCCTCGATCGCCGCGAGCTGATCGCCGTCAACATAGGCGGTGCCGGCAGCGTTAAAGCAGGCGGCCAATCCCACGAATTGCAGGCGCGCGACATGCTCTATCTCGGCATGGGCACGCCGGATGTGTCGTTTGCTTCCACAAGTTCCAGCGAGCCGGCCAAATTCTATCTGCTCAGCGCGCCGGCGCACCAGAGCTGGCCAAGCCGGCTGATCCGCATCGGCGATGCCAAGCGCATCGACCTCGGCAGCAAGGATAGCTGCAATGAGCGCTCGATCTTCCAGTTCATCCATGCCGAGGGCGTAAAGACCTGCCAGCTCGTCGTCGGCATGACGCAGCTTGCGCCGGGCTCGGTGTGGAACACCATGCCTTGCCATGTGCATGACAGGCGCATGGAGGCTTATCTTTATTTCGACCTGCCGGAGACGGCGCGGGTGTTCCATTTCATGGGGGAACCCGATGAAACGCGCCACATCGTCATGCGCAACGACGAGGCGGTGCTGTCGCCGGGCTGGTCGATCCACTCGGGCGCCGGCACCTCCAGTTACGCTTTCATCTGGGCGATGGCCGGCGACAATGTCGACTATACCGATGTCGACCTGGTGGCGATGGACGAGCTGCGATGAGCGACCTCTCCGCCTTCAGCCTGGTCGGCAAGCGCATTCTCGTCACCGGCGCCAACACCGGCATCGGGCAAGGTATTGCACTCTCGATCGCACGCGCCGGCGGCTCGGTGATCGGCGTCGGCCGTTCTTCGATGGATGGCACGGCAGACAAGATCGCCGCGGCGGGCGGGCAATTCGAGGCGGTGAGCGCCGATCTTGCCGACACGGCGGCCGCCGGCCCGTTGCTCGACCGGGTCTGGGACGAGAGCGGTCCGCTCGACGGGCTGGTCAACAATGCCGGGATCATCCGGCGCGCCGATGCCGTCGATCTCTCAGTGGCCGATTGGGACGACGTCATGGACGTCAACCTGAAGACGGTGTTCCTGCTTTGCCAGAGCTTCGCCAGGCGCGTGCTTGCCAACCGCCGCCCGGGCAAGATCGTCAACATCGCCTCGGTATTGAGTTTCCAGGGCGGCATCCGGGTCGCGTCCTACACCGCCTCCAAGCATGGCGTGCTCGGCATCACCCGGCTGCTCGCCTGCGAATGGGCGGCAAAAGGCATCAATATCAATGCCATCGCGCCGGGCTACATCGAGACCAACAATACGCAGGCGCTACGCGCCGATCCCGACCGCAGCACCGCCATCCTGGCGCGCATTCCGGCCGGCCGCTGGGGCGAGCCGGGAGACATCGGCGACGCCGCCGTCTTCCTGCTGGCGCCGGCGTCGAACTACATGCATGGCGCCGTGATGCCGGTGGATGGCGGCTGGTTGGCGCGATAAGGAGATGACGATGGCGGAGCCAAAGATTTTCGCGCATGCCGGCGAGGGTGCCTGGACGCCGACCCCGGACGGCAACAGGCGGCGCGTTCTGCTGCATACCGATGAATTGATGATGGTCGAATTCGGCTTCGACAAGGGTGGCGTCGGTGCGCTGCATTCGCACCCGCATGTCCAGGCAAGTTATGTCGCGGAGGGCCGCTTCGAGGTGACGATCGATGGCCGGACCGAAACCCTCGAGGCCGGCGGCAGCTTCATCGTGGCGTCCAATGTGGTGCATGGCGTCAAGGCGCTGGAGGCGGGGCGGCTGGTCGACAGTTTTACGCCGCACCGGGCCGATTTCCTCGCCTGACGCGGCAGGTCGCCGCGGCCGGTTTCGAGACGGTCAACGGATGTCGTGACGGCGTGGCCGTTTCCAAGAATGAATCGCCCGCGCCTCAGGAGAGGCACGGGCTTGTTGCCTGGGCGCTTGTGGCGCCGCGGTACTCAAAACATCACCGCAGGATGCCGACCCTGCCGCATGATGGTGAACATAAGCTTAACGCACCGCCTGGCCGGCACGATCGGCGACTGCCCTCAGGTGATATGCCGGAGCAGGCTGAAAAGCCGCTCGAACGTCTTCCCATAGGGCGGACGCAACAAGGCGCCCGCGCTCAGCCGGGACTGCAGGAAAACCGGCTTCTCCTTGCTGAAGGTGCGGAATCCCCATTCGCCATGATAGGCGCCCATGCCGCTGGCGCCGACACCTCCGAAGGGCTGGTTCTCCTGCACCAGATGCAGCATGCAGTCATTGATGGTGACACCGCCGGCGACCGTCTCGTGCAGGATGCGTCGACGATTGCCGCTGTTTCGACCGAACCAGTAGAGCGCCAGCGGCCGGTCCGCCTTGTTCACGTGGTCGATCGCCTCGTCTATCCCGGCATATTCGATGATCGGCAGCACCGGGCCGAAAATCTCCTCGCGCATCAGCCGCAGGTTTGGTCCGGCGTTCGTGACCAGGGTCGGCGGCAATTTCCGGCTCGTGGTGCCGAGGTCTTCGCCGGCAAGGTTGATCTCCGTGACATCGGCCCCGGCATCGCGGGCCTCCGCGATCATCTCGCGCAGGCGCTGATAGTGCCGGTCGCTGACGATGGCGGTGTAATCGGGGTTGTCGCGCAGGCTCGGATAGAGCCGCGCCATTGCCGTTGCCAGCTTCGCGGCGACGGTTCCAGCCTGTCCCTTCGGCACCAGCAGATAATCCGGCGCGATGCAGGTTTGCCCGGCATTCAGGAGCTTGCCATAGGCGACGCTGGATATTGCCGCATCGAGGTCGCATGACGGATCGAGGATCGCCGGCGACTTGCCGCCGAGTTCGAGCGTGACGGGTGTCAGGTTGGCGGCCGCGGCGATCGCGACCTGGCGCCCGACCGCGGTCGAGCCGGTGAACAGCAGGTGATCGAAAGGCATCGAGACGAATGTCTTGCCCATCTCGGCATCGCCGGTGACGATGCTGAGCTCGTCCGGCGCGAAATGCTCGCCTGCCAGCTCGGCCAGCAAGGCGGAAAAGGCGGGCGTCAGTTCGGAAGGCTTGACGAGGACGCGATTGCCGGCGGCAAGTGCCGCGGTGACCGGCGCGACAGCGAGCTGAAAAGGGTAATTCCAGGGCGACACGATGCCGACGACACCGAGCGGCTGCGAGACGAGACGGTTCCTGCCCGGCAGGAACGGCATTGAGGTGGCGACACGGCGCTCCCGCATCCAGCCCCTCAGATGCGACAGCGCGTGGCGGATGCCGGCGCGGACGACGAACAGTTCCGCCAGCCGCGTTTCGTGCGCCGAGCGGCCGCCAAAGTCGGCGTCGATCGCCGCGCAGATGTCGGCCTCATGCCGCTCGGTAAGCGCCAGCAGCCGCTTCAAGCGATCCTTTCGCACGCCGATGTCCGGAAAAGGCTGCGCCTCGAAAGCCGCACGCTGCAACTGGAACCGCTCGCCGAGAGCATCCTGTCTGGTCTGCAGCATCGCGCCCTCCCTGGCTTGCCGGGCCAAGCTTACATCGTACAGCGCGGGGGAATCCAGCGGGGGCGCGGGTGTCGCAGGGGAAGGTGCCCAGCCCAGGGGAAATATCGACCTGTCTGCGGCATGACATCACCGATCGCGCAGGTGTGAGGTAGATCGTGATCTTGACCGCAGCGTGCGAGCAGTCTGTTCCTGTTGTGGTCCGATGACAGCTGCGCTACTGCAAGGCCTCACGCGGAGAGTCGTTTTGATCGGTTTCCACATCCTCTCCAATCCACCAAAAATCAAATCCAGCCCGGTGCCCGACTGATGCCGGCACAGGCGGCGAACATCCCGGCCGAGGATCCCAAGCGGCGCGTCCTGAAGGACGTGTTCGGCTTCGATGACTTTCGTCCCGGCCAGGCGCCCGTGATGGAGGCGCTGCTGTCCGGGCGTCATGTGCTGGCCGTGATGCCGACGGGTGCGGGCAAATCGCTTTGCTACCAGGTGCCGGCGCTGGTGTTGGGTGGGCTCACCATCGTGGTTTCGCCGCTGGTGGCGCTGATGCAGGACCAGGTCGCCGCACTGCGCCTTGCCGGCGTTGGCGCCGACACGATCAATTCCTCGCTCGACCGTGAAGCCAATGTCGCCGCCTGGCGCCGCGTTGCCTCGGGCCAGACGCGGCTGCTCTATCTCGCGCCGGAGCGGCTGATGACCGAGCGGATGCTCGAGGCGCTATCGAGGCTCGAGGTCAGCCTGATCGCCGTCGACGAGGCGCATTGCATTTCGCAATGGGGTCCCGCGTTCCGGCGCGAATATGAGGATTTGTCGCGGCTGCGCGGCATCTTTCCCGACGTGCCCATCATCGCGCTGACGGCAACCGCGGATGAGAGTACCCGTACCGACATCGAAGCGCGGTTGTTCGCCGAGCGCGTCGAAACGCTGGTGCTGGGCTTCGACCGGCCGAATATCAAGCTTGGCCTCGCGGCCAAGCAGGACAGCAAGCGGCAATTGCTGGATTTCGTCGAGCGTCACGCCGGCCGCAGCGGCATCGTCTATTGCCTGTCGCGCAAGAAGACCGAGGAAATGGCTGCTTTCCTGGAGCGGAACGGCGTGCGAGCGCTCGCCTATCATGCCGGCATGAGCAAGGACGCGCGTGAAGCCAATCAAAACGCTTTCATGACGCTCTCCGGCGTCGTCATGGTGGCGACCATCGCCTTTGGCATGGGCATCGACAAGCCTGACGTGGCCTACGTCTTCCATACCGATCTGCCGGGCAGCCTGGAGGCCTACTATCAGGAAATCGGCCGTGCCGGCCGCGACGGACGGGAGGCCGAGGCGCATATGCTGTTCGGCCTCGGCGACATCCGCATGCGCAGGCTGTTCATCGACGACGAGGACGCGCCGGCGGAGCACAAAAGGCGCGCGCATCGCCGGCTCGACACGCTGATCGGCTATTGCGAGACGGCGCAGTGCCGCCGCCAGGTGCTGCTCGGTTATTTCGGCGAGGAAGCGCAACCTTGCGGCAATTGCGACAACTGCCTCGACCAGGCACCGCGCGCGGATGGCGGGGCCGAGGCGCGGATCATCCTGGCGGCGATCGCGCAGAGCGGCGAACGCTTCGGCGCCGGCCATGTCATCGACATTCTGCTCGGCCACGAAACCGAGAAGATCCTGGCCTGGGGCCACCAAAGGCTTGCCAGCTTCGGCGGCGGACTGGCGCACAAAAAGGACTTCTGGCTGTCGCTGATCCGGCAGCTTGCCGCTGGCGGCTTCCTGGAGCCGGATCCGGGCGGCCATGGCGGCCTCGCCATCGCGGAAAAGGGCCATGCGCTTGGCCGCGGCGAGATGCCCTTCCACTACCGCATTGAGCTGCGCGGGCGCGCCTCGCGCGGCAAGGTGCGCGCCGCCCAGGACATTGCGCAGGCCGAGAATCTGGACACCGCGCTGCTCGCCACGCTCAAGGCGCTGCGGCTGCGTCTCGCCAAGGAGCGCCAGGTGCCTGCCTATGTAGTGTTCTCAGATCGCACGCTGATCGACATGGCCGAGCGGCGTCCACGCGACCTCGATGCGTTCGCCGAGGTGAATGGCGTCGGGGCGGCGAAGCTGAAGGAGTTCGGGCAGGCTTTTCTGCAGGCGATCGCGGAGCACCAGGCGAATGGGGCGGGCTGAAAATCACCGCCAACGTGCTGCGGCAACAGTCAACTTGCGAGGCAGCATTTCTTGAATTTCTTGCCGCTCCCGCAGGGGCATGGATCGTTGCGGCCGACATCACGCAAGGGGTTCGTGACCGGAGTCATGTTGGTGTACCAATTTCGGTCTAGCCAGGGCGATTGCCGATCTTCCCCGTCAAGCCCGACGCCATCGCCAAAACCGGAGCCGCGGGTCCAGTCCAGCGCCATGAGCACATCGTCGATGTAGCCGAGGTTGGCATAGTGGAACCGGTCGATGTCGTTCGGTCGTTGCTCGGCATCCAGCAGGTCGCGTTCGAAGTGGTGGTGTTCAAGCACGCCTTCCGGCACGCAGCCTTCGTCCCAGGCACTGTCGACCAGCGGAACAAGGTCGCGCAGGGCGAGCAGAGCGATTGCCTCCAGCCAGCCAATCCAGGCGTAATCGCCGTCGTCAGCCAGCTTCTCGTTGTGGAACCGCTCCAGAAACTGCTGTGTCCGGCCACGCTCGATACGGCCGTCCCAGGTCAGAAAGGTCATTGCGCCGAACAGCGCGTCGCGAACAAATTCGTCGACCGAGCGATCGGCGATGATGTCGACTAGGGCGTCGACATTGCCATCGAAAACACCGGCGATAATGGGCGCCAGGGATTCGGTAACGGCGTCGCCAAGCAGGCGATCGATTTCGTCGGCGGGGCGACGCAGCAGGCGCAGCAAGGGTTGGCATGCCTGGCCGTCGTGGGCGCCGCCCAGAATGTACAGGCCTCGGAAGAGTAGCAGCTCTTCGCCTTCCGACAGAGCTTCTCCGTCGGCCGCTCTTGTGAGGACCGCCCGCAGTGCGGGAGCGGATTCTTCTATCCTGACGGTACACTGCCGAATCGCGAGATCCGGTAACCGCCGCTCCGTTGCCACGGCATGAAGGTAGTGTTCTATCGGACCGAGATCGAAGCCCGGCTGGCCGTTGCTAAGAAATTTTTCCTCGTCTTCCTTCTTCATGGCATCCTCGTTCTTTCGCTTATGTCCGAATCTACCGAGACGGTCTGCCTTTGGACAGGCTGTTCGCGGCGGAACGGCAAATTCCGCCCTTGCGATCGTCACATTTGTACGGACATCCCACCGGCGCGGCTTGCCAACTTATGTCCGCTCAACCCCAATAGCGGCGGAAGAGTGGACGTTGCCCGAGGTCGCAGAAAGGCCAACAGCAGAAGTTCCTTGCTATGTTTGATGGGGAGCCCCGTTCGTGCTATCGGAATGCACCCACCTCTTCGCTTCCATTCAGTCCGGGCGAAACATTTATGGCGCGCGTTGCTCGAGTCGATTTGCCGCAACGTTCGGTGCTTAAGCCGCTCTACGCCAACGCGGGCTTCGCTGACGCATTCGCGATCGATCTGCCGAGCAATGCTACGGGCGACGCCGAGCGCCTCGCCGCCCATATCCTTAAGGGTCAGGCGCGGTGGGTTGGCTGGCTAATAGCTCTAAGGGACACCTTGGTTGCGGGGTTTGGTCTTAAGACATCGTCTGAGTTGCGCGATGACGTTGCGAAAGACAGGATCGATTTCTTTCGGGTCTACGATCGGCGTCGTCATGAGATTATTCTTGGCGAGGACGATCGCCATCTCGACTTCCGTTTGTCCGTTTTGGTTGAAGAGTCCGCTTTGTGCCGCCGACTTGTCGCCACAACGGTCGTGACCTTCAATCATTTGGGAGGGCGGGCCTATATCGCCGGAATTGCGCCATTCCATCGGCTGATCGTAAAGTCGTCGTTGCGTCGAGCCGAACGATCGGGCTGGCCACCTGAGCTGTGAGGTCGCGCGCCGCCGGCTGGACCAAATTCGGTACGTGCTGGGTCGCGTGTTGCGCCACAAGAGGCGCGCGTACCTTCCAGCCCAAGCATTTACACAAGGGTACGCTGGCTTTGGGTCAGCCGCACCTCACTTACGCTGAAGCTTCGGAGGGCATCCTGTTTCGGGCACGGCTGCGCTAATCCTGCGAAGCTCGAAGGGCGAAGCAGGATGGCGGAGAGGGAGGGATTCGAACCCCCGATGGGCTTGCACCCATGCCGCATTTCGAGTGCGGTGCATTCGACCACTCTGCCACCTCTCCGCGGTCATGGTCGGCCGTTGCCGGCGCGGCGCACTAGATAACGGCTGAACGGGCAGGTTACAAGGCCAATCCGCGAGTTATTTGGCTTGCCGGACAAGCGGCGGATTCATAGTGGCTCCGGTGCGGCGAGGCGCGGGCGTTGCGGGCCATGCACGCATCCTTGCCTCCAGACGGGGGCACGCGTTCGATCGCGTTGACACGGCGGGTGCTTGTCCGCCGATAACGGTCTCGGCAACTCCCGACAACGGCGCTGCCTGTCGGCGCTGCCTTGACTCGCACCCAACCTTCGGTTAGGGACAGCGCGCAATCGGCGTGGAGGGTTCTTCCGCGCCGCTTGTTTTTTGAACCCGCAGACTGACAAAAAGACGGCCGAACCGCCAGAGGCGGTTCATCGAGGCCGACCGAACAGCGAAAGGCAAAAAATGTTCGCAGTCATCAAAACGGGCGGCAAGCAGTATCGCGTCGCCGCCAACGATCTCCTGAAGATCGAAAAAGTCGAAGCCAATGTCGGCGATATCGTCGAAATCGGCCACGTGCTCGCGCATGGCGAGGGCGAGAATGTCACGTTCGGCGCGCCGTTCGTCGATGGTGCGTTGGTCACCGCCGAAGTCGTCGAGCAGGGCAAGAACCGCACGGTCATCGCTTTCAAGAAGCGCCGCCGCCAGAATTCGCGCCGCAAGATCGGCCATCGCCAGCTTTTGACCACCGTGCGGATCTCCGAGATCCTGCTGGGTGGCGCCAAGCCGACGAAGACGGCAGCGGTCAAGGCGCCGAAGAAGGAAGCCAAGGCAGAGGCCGCGACTGAAGCGAAGGCGGAAGCCGCGCCGAAGAAGGAGCCCAAGGCCAAGGCAGCCGAGACAAACGCAGCCGAGACCGCTGCAGCGCCGCTGTTCAAGGCGCCGAAGGGCGAGCCGGACGACCTGACCGTGATCAAGGGCATCGGCCCGGTCGCAGCCAAGGATCTCAACGAACAGGGCATCATCACCTTCGCGCAGCTCGCCAAGCTGACCGAGAAGGATGTCGCCAAGATCGACGAGCACATGCCGTTCAGCGCCGACCAGATCAAGGACTGGCGCGAGCAGGCCAAGGAACTGGCGAAGAAGTAAGACGACCGGCGCAAAACGTCGCCGGATCGGACTTGAAACGGAACGCGAACGCGTTCATAAGACCATTCAAGCGCCCTTGGGCGCATCGGAGTTAGTTAGATGGCACACAAGAAAGCTGGCGGCTCGTCGCGCAACGGTCGCGACTCGCATTCCAAGCGTCTGGGCGTGAAGAAGTTCGGCGGCGAAGCCGTCATCCCGGGCAACATCATCATTCGTCAACGCGGCACCACCTGGCATCCCGGCGTCAATGTCGGCATGGGCACGGACCATACGCTTTTTGCGCTCGAAGCCGGCGCCGTGACGTTCAACAAAAAAGCCAACGGCCGAACCTTCGTATCGGTCAACCCGATTACCAAAGCCGCGGAGTAGCCGGTTCCGCACTAAAACACCGGCGCCCATCTCGGGAACCGGTGTCTGGCAATGCCAGGAAAAGGATCAGGGGAGATGGGTTTCCATCTCCCCTTTTTCTTGTGCCTGGAGGACTGCAAATGGTTGCCGAAGCGGAAGACAGCGACGACGAAAGTTACGCGATAGACTGCCCGGTGCTGGTCACCGAACGGCTGGTGATGCGGGCGCCCTGCGAAAGCGACATCGCACAGCTGGTCGAGCTGGCCGACAATCGCCATGTCGCCGAAATGCTGGCGCGCATGCCGCACCCCTATGGCGAGGCCGAGGCACGGGCATTCCTCGCCATGACCAAGTCGCGTCGTGCCGGCATCGCCTATGCCTTGACGCTAGCCGGCACCGACACCTTCGTCGGCTGCGCCGGGCTCAACACCACCGACCGCGGGCTGGAACTCGGCTACTGGATCGGCGAGCCTTACTGGAAGCGGGGCTACGCGACGGAAGCCGCCCACGCATTGGTCGACCTCGCCTTCCAGAGGACATCGATCCAGGTGCTGCACGCCTCGACGCGGGTGATCAATCCGGCCTCGCGCCGGGTCATCCACAAATGCGGCTTCCAGTACGCAGGCCAGGGCATGCTGAACTCCATCGTCGCCGGCCAGGTGCCGGTCGAGCGCTACCGGCTCGACAGGAAGACCTGGACCAGCCTGCGGAACTGGGTGCATTTTTGATGGACGACGCTGGTCGAGCCAATGGTCGATGACAGCAGCGATATTGAAACGGTCGCGATCGCGCCGATAACGCCCGAGGACGTTGAAAGCTTTCGACGGGGAATACCGCGATACGATCATGATGGCGATCGTCGAACGCGAAAACGCAGCCGGATGAAGAACCATCAGCCCAGTTCGACCCATACGGGGAGATGGTCTGAGCCGGCCGCTTGCCGGTCGACCCACAGGCGCTTCAGCGACCGGGCAAGCGAGGCGCTGGTGAAGATGTAGTCGATGCGCTTGTGGCGGCTGGCGTCGGCGGGTTGTCTGGGGTCTACCCAGCTGACGAGATCGTCGCCGGTGATATCGAGGCGGACGGCGGCGTCGACTGCGAAATCGGCGGTCAGCGGCATGCCGAATTCGTGGTCCGGCCGGCCGGCGAGTTCGACATATTCGGGCGAGCCGGCCAGCATGTTGAAATCACCCATGGCGACAAAGGCTTCCGGGTGCGGCAGTTCCGGCAGTCCGATCTCGGCGACACCGGACAATGCGCCGCCTTCGAGCGCATAGTTCAACAGGCGCCGGCGCAGAAACTGGATCTGGCTGGCGCGTTCGACCGGGCTGCGGTGATCGAGATGGATGGAATAGAAACGAATGAAACCAAGCGGCGTCTCGATCAGCGCTTCCAGCGCGCCGCGCTGGAAGTTCATCATTTCGAAGCTGCGGCTGCGCGGCAAAAGCAGGTTGCGCGATAGATGAATGGGCGTCTTCGACAGCACCATGTTGCCGAGCTGGAAGGTCGTGGTCATGGCGCGGCCATTCTCGACGCGCGAGCCGATATTGGCCTCGAAATTGCTGCCATAGACGGCGAAATAGTCGGGCAGCGCCTCGCCGATCTCGGCGACCATGTCGCGCCCGCCGTTCCTCGGATTGTTGCGGGTGACCTCTTGCAGCGCGATCACATCGGCGCCGCGCACGGCATCGGCGATGCGGCCGACATCGTACTGTCCATCGAGACCGACGCCGTACTGGATATTGTAAGTTACAAGCTGCATGCCGACATCTCTCCGGCCAATCCCGCGCGGCCGTTGTCACAAAACGGGCCTCGCCCTTGGCCGCGCCTTGGTTTAGAGCAAGGCCAAGGGTTAAGAGCAATCCCGCAAAACCAATAAAGAAACCGCCAGTCCGATGAAATTTCTCGATCAAGCCAAGGTTTATGTCCGCTCCGGTGACGGGGGCGCAGGTTCCGTGTCGTTCCGGCGCGAGAAGTTCATCGAATTCGGCGGACCGGACGGCGGCGATGGCGGCCGCGGCGGCGATGTCTGGCTGGAAGCGGTCGACGGGCTGAACACGCTGATCGACTATCGCTACCAGCAGCATTTCAAGGCCAAGACCGGGGTCCATGGCATGGGCCGCAACATGACCGGCGCCAAGGGCGCCGACGTGACGCTGAAGGTGCCGGCCGGGACCCAGGTTTTCGAAGAGGACAACGAGACGCTGATCTGCGACCTGACCGTGGTCGGCCAGCGGTTTCTGCTCGCCAAGGGCGGCAATGGCGGCTTCGGCAACCAGCACTTCAAGACTTCGACCAACCAGGCGCCCCGCCGCGCCAATCCCGGCCTGCCGGGCGAGGAGCTCAACATCTGGCTGCGGCTGAAGCTGATCGCCGATGCCGGGCTGGTCGGGCTGCCCAACGCCGGCAAATCGACATTCCTTGCCGCGGTCACCGCGGCCAAGCCGAAGATCGCCGACTATCCGTTCACGACGCTGCATCCAGGTCTTGGCGTCGCGCGCATCGATGCGCGCGAATTCGTCATCGCCGATATTCCGGGCCTGATCGAAGGCGCGCATGAGGGCGTCGGCATCGGCGACCGCTTCCTCGGCCATGTCGAGCGCACGCGCGTGCTGCTGCACCTGGTTTCGGCGCAAGAGGAAAACCCCGGGAAGGCCTACAAGACCGTGCGCGGCGAGCTCGAGGCCTATGGCCACGGCCTGACCGACAAGGCCGAGATCCTGGCGCTCAGCCAGATCGATACGCTCGACGCCGAAGAGCGCAAGAAGAAGGTGGCCTCGCTGAAGCGCGCCGCCGGCCGCGCCCCGCTGCTGTTGTCGGCGGTCACCGGCGAAGGTGTAGAGGCGGTGCTGCGGGCCTTGATGGCGGTAATCGCCGAGGCCCGCGCGCAGATCGCCGCCCCGGTCGAGACGCGCTGGGAAAAATAGGCCATGCAGTCGCTGAAGAATTACCGGCGCATCACCGTCAAGATCGGCTCGGCACTGCTTGTCGACCGTGCGACCGGCTTGAAGCGCGACTGGTTGGCCTCGCTCGCGGACGACATTGCCGTGCTTGCCAATGGCGGTGCCGAAATCCTCGTCGTCTCGTCTGGCGCCATTGCGCTTGGCCGCACGATTTTGAGCCTCGGCAAACGCGCCTTGAAGCTCGAGGAAAGCCAGGCGGCGGCCGCCGTTGGCCAGATCGCGCTTGCCGGCGCCTGGTCGGATGCGCTCGGCAGGGGAAGCCTGAAATCGGGCCAGATTCTGCTGACGCTCGGCGACACCGAAGAGCGCCGCCGCTATCTCAATGCACGGGCGACGATCTCGACGCTCTTGAAGATGAAGGCGGTGCCGGTCATCAACGAGAACGACACGGTGGCCACGTCCGAAATCCGCTATGGCGACAATGACCGGCTGGCCGCGCGCGTGGCGACGATGATGGGCGCCGACCTGCTGGTGCTGCTGTCCGACATCGATGGGCTCTATACCGCGCCGCCGGCGCGGGATCCCCAGGCAGAGTTCATTCCGGTGGTCGATCGTATCACTCCGGATATCGAGGCGATGGCGGGGGCGGCGGCTTCCGAATTGTCGCGCGGCGGCATGCGGACGAAGCTCGATGCCGGCAAGATCGCCACCGCCGCCGGCACGGCGATGATCATCACGTCCGGTACGCGGCTGTCGCCGCTGATGGCGATCGAACGCGGCGAGCGTGCCACCTTCTTCCGGCCGAGCGCCAATCCGGTCAAGGGCTACAAGACCTGGATCGCCGGCCAGCTCGAACCGGCCGGCCGGCTGACGGTCGATGCAGGCGCCATCGGCGCGCTGCTGTCGGGCAAGTCGCTGCTGCCGGCCGGCGTCAAGCTGGTCAGCGGCAATTTCTCGCGCGGCGACACGGTGGCGATCCTGTCGCCCGAGGGCCGCGAGATCGCGCGCGGACTGGTTGCTTATGATGCCGCCGATGCCGTAAGGATCGCTGGCCTGAAAACGGCCGAGATCGAAACCGTGCTCGGCTACGAGGCGCGTTCGGCGATGATCCATCGTGACGACCTTGTGGTGAGTCATACCAGCGACCAAGTGCGGGCCAATGACCAAGTGCGGGCCAATGACCAAGTACGGGGCAGCGACCAGGTAGAGGCCGGTGACCAGATGCCGGCTGTCGACCACGTAACCGGCGGAGGATGAGCCATGCTGAAGCTGCATGAAAAATCCCGGGATGACACTGTGGCGCTGATGGCCGGCATCGGCCGCCGCGCCCGTGCCGCCGCCCGGCCGCTGGCGATCGCCACGACCACGTCCAAGAACAGCGCCCTGGCCGCCATGGCAGATGCCATCATGCGCCGCCAGCAGGAGATACTCGACGCCAACGCCATCGACATGTCGAACGGCCAGGAATCGGGCCTCTCGGCCTCTTCCATGGACCGGCTGAAGCTGACGCCGGCGCGCATCCGCGCCATGGCCGACGGCATCCGGGAAATCGCCGGGCTCAGCGATCCCGTCGGCGACGTCATCGCCGCATGGGAGCGGCCGAACGGCCTGCATATCGAGCGCGTGCGCACGCCGCTCGGCGTCGTCGGCGTCATCTACGAAAGCCGGCCGAACGTGACGGCCGACGCCGGCGCGCTCTGCCTCAAGGCGGGCAATCCGGTGATCCTGCGCGGCGGCTCGGATTCGCTCAATTCGTCGGCCGCCATCCATGCCTGCCTGGTCGAGGGCCTGAAGGCCGCCGGCCTGCTGGAAGACGCCATCCAACTGGTGCCGACCGCCGACCGCGCCGCTGTCGGCGAGATGCTCAAGGGGCTCGACGGCACACTCGACGTCATCATCCCGCGCGGCGGCAAAAGCCTTGTCGGACGGGTGCAGAGCGAAGCGCGCGTGCCGGTCTTCGCCCATCTCGAAGGCATCTGCCACCTCTACATCGACCGTTCCGCCCAGCTCGACATGGCGATAAGGATCGCCGTCAACGCCAAGATGCGGCGTACCGGCGTCTGCGGCGCCGCCGAGACGCTGCTGGTCGATCGTGCCGTGGCGTCCACCCATCTGGTGCCTATCCTCGACGCTTTGCGTGCCGCAGGCTGCGAGATCCATGCCGACGCCGAAGTGCTGAAGCTGTTTTTCGACGCCAAGCCGGCAACAGACGCCGACTGGGTGACCGAATATCTCGACGCCATAATCGCGGTGAAGCTGGTCGACGGTGTCAGTGGTGCGATCGAGCATATCGAAACCTTCTCCTCGCATCACACCGAGGGGATCGTCGCCGAGGATCCGAAGGCCGTCGAACGGTTCTTCAACGAGATCGATTCGGCGATCCTGCTGCACAACGCCTCGACACAGTTCGCCGATGGCGGCGAATTCGGCATGGGCGCCGAGATCGGCATCGCCACCGGCAAGATGCACGCGCGCGGCCCGGTCGGCGTCGAGCAGCTGACCTCCTTCAAATACCGCGTACGCGGGTCGGGACAGGTGAGGCCTTGACGCTTTTTGTCCTAAGGGCTTGAAGCTTGCGCCCAGCCACCCCCCTCTGTCCTGCCCGTCCTCCGCAGCTGCAGCGCAGCTGCTGCGGAGGGTGGACCGGACATCCCCCCCGCAAGGGGGGAGATTGGCTGACGCGGCGCCTTTCGCCTATCGCCGAGGTCGCCAGATGGACGCTTTCTCCGAAGCTGCTAATCTCCCCCCTTGAGGGGGAGATGTCCGACAGGACAGAGGGGGGCGCCTAGCACCATGCTGTCGTCGTCCCAGCCCCTCGTCCCCTCCGCATACCTCAAAATGCCGCATGCTGAAAAAGGCCTTGCGGTCGGCCTGTTCGGCGGTTCGTTCAACCCGCCGCATGCCGGCCACGCGCTGGTCGCCGAGATTGCACTGCGACGCCTGGCGCTAGACCAGTTGTGGTGGATGGTCACCCCGGGCAATCCGCTGAAGAACACGCGCGAGCTGGCGCCGCTCAGCGAGCGGCTGCAACTGTCGGAGCAGATCGCCAAGAACCCGAAAATCAAGGTCACCGCCTTCGAGGCGACGCATCATGTGCGCTACACCGCCGACGCGCTGGCGCTGGTCAAGGCACGCAATCCCGGTGTCGGCTTCGTCTGGATCATGGGCGCCGACAGCCTGCGCGATTTCCATCGCTGGCAGCGCTGGCGCGAGATCGTCATGACGTTTCCGATCGCGGTCATCGACCGCCCGGGCGCGACGCTGTCGTTCCTGTCGTCGGTCGTTGCCAAGACTTTCGACTATGCCCGCGTCGACGAAGGCGATGCGCCGAGGCTCGCCCGCATGAAGGCGCCGGCCTGGACCTTCATCCATGGCCCGCGCTCGTCGCTGTCGTCGACTGCCATCCGCAATCAGGGGAAGGGCTGATCGACGCGCTGATTCGGGTGGGCAATCCTGCGCAGACACGGCCACTCTCGTGAACAACCAGACCGAAACGGAATCGAGCCACGGCAACGGCACTGGAGCGATTGACCATTACCGGCGGGCTTCCGGCGCCGGGGTTTGCGGTGGCGGCAGCGGGATCGATATGCGTTCGCGATCGAATTCCTGCTTGGCGCGCTTGGTGAGATCGGCCTGGGTGGCGAAGAAATCCGCGGCCGACGTCCAGTAACGCAAGGTGATGGAGACGGTGCTATCGCCCAACGCCGCGACGAAGGCGGTCGGCGCCGGCTCGCGCTTGACGCGACGCTCGGCAGTGGCGATGGCAAGCAGCGTCTTCTGGGCGCGGTCGATGTCGTTCCACGAGCCGATGCTGAGCGTGATGTCGCCGCGCCGCACGCCGTTGCGCGAAAAATTGCGCACCGGCTGGTTCCACAGCGTCGAATTGGGCGCCAGGATGTAGACGCCTTCGGCGGTTCGGAGCTTGGTCGCGAAGAGACCGATTTCCTCGACCGAGCCGGCAATGGAGCCGACTTCGACGGATTCGCCGATGCGGAACGGCCGCAGCGCCAGAAGCATGATGCCGGCGGCAATGTTCTGCAGCGTGCCTTGCAGCGCAAGGCCGATGGCCAGGCCGGCGGCGCCGATGGCGGCGATGATCGAGGCTGTCTGCACGCCGAACTGGCCGAGTACCATGATGACGACGAGGATCAGGATGACATAGCGGATGAGCTGAGAGAAGAAATGCCGCAGCGTCTCGTCGAAGCCGTGAATGTGGCCGAGGCCGGCATAGACCGAACGCTCGCTAAGGCCGGCGACGACGTAGCCGACAACCAGAAGGATGACGGCGCCGATGGCCGAAAAGGAATAGGAGACGATCAGCGCACTGAGCTGCGAGAGCCCAGCCTGAACGGTCAGCAGGGCGTTTTGCGGATCGATCGGCATGATGGGATTCCGGTTGATCAATCAGCCGATAACCCCTGCGGAACGCCTGGGTTCCGATCTTTTGCATGCCGCGCGGAACAAGCCAGCCATCAAATGAGTTCGCTTAGAAGCGGGGCTCCGTCTTGAAACTGCAACGGAACTCTGCCTATCTAAGCGGTGTCACCTGCTTTAGGGGTGATTTGGTTGTTCTTGCTGCGAAAGGAAATACACTGAGAACAGCACTGCGGAAGAAGGCCGACATCGTGCCTTCGCCGGCCGGGATCAGCGTAAACGACGCCGTGTCCCGCGCCATCAACACAGTCCTTGCCAGTCTGGAAGACTCCAAGGCCGAAAACATCGTCTCAATCGACATTCAGGGGAAATCGAGCCTCGGCGACTATATGGTCGTCGCATCGGGCCGATCGCACCGTCATGTCTCGGCTGTTGCCGACCATCTCCTCAAGGCGCTCAAGGATGCCGGTCTCGGCACGGCGCGCGTCGAGGGGCTGTCCGGCGCCGACTGGGTCCTGATCGATTCAGGCGACATCATCGTCCATGTCTTCCGCCCCGAAGTCCGCGAATTTTACAATCTCGAAAAGATGTGGCAGGCGCCGGATCTCGAGGAAGAGACCCTCCACTAAGCCGCCTTTGTTTTGATGCATGTCATTGCCCCAATACCGGTTCCCACTTTTGGGTGACATGCATTAGCGGCTTATAGGGGCGAGGATGAAGATATCAGTTCATGCCGTGGGCCGAATGAAAGCCGGCCCCGAGAGAGAAATAGCCGACCGCTATTTCGAGCGTTTCTCCAAGAGTGGGCCGGCGGTGGGGCTTGAATTCGCCGGCATCACCGAGATCGCCGAAGGCCGCGCGCAGGGCGCCGGCGAGCGCCAGCGTGACGAAGGCTCGAGGCTGCTGGCACAGTTGCAGCCGGGCACGGCGCTGGTCCTCCTCGACGAACGCGGCAAAAGCTTCTCCTCCGAAGAGTTCGCGGCGCGCATCGGGCAGCTACGCGACGGCGGCCGCAAGGCGCTGGTCATCGCCATCGGCGGCGCCGACGGTCACGATCAATCACTGCGGGACCAGGCCGATCTGGTGCTGTCGTTCGGCGCGTTGACCTGGCCGCACCAGCTGGTGCGCGTGATGCTGGGGGAGCAGCTTTATCGAGTGGCCACTATTCTGGCGGGACACCCCTATCATCGCTCGTGAGCCTGGCGCGGAATTTCCGACCAAGACCCACGAATCGACGTTCACCACCCGGATTTCCGCCCCAATGCCGTGCAAGAGTGCATCCTTGGTTTTTACGCCTGCCGTCCTCCCGCATTCGGGACGATTTTTGGGCGACATGCATTCGGGAGCGGGCCTTTCAAACATGGTTGATGGTTCGTTAACGAAGCCGCAGATAGAGTCGACCGCGAATGTCTGAAGGCTGGAAATGGACGACGAGTTCCTGGCGCGCGCGCTGCGGCATCGTAGCAGCGGCGGTGCTTCTGTCGCTGCATGTCACTTGGGCCGAAAACACGCTCGACATGGCCCCCGATCCGGACCAGAGCCGCGCAGAATACGAACAGGTTTCCAAGGAGATAACGCTGTCGTCGGAACGGCTCGCCAAGCTTGCCGCCGACATTGCCGCGGTCAAGAAGGACCACGCCTCGATTACCGCAGCGTTGATCCAGTCGGCGATGACCGAGCAGAAGCTTGGACAGGATATCGAAGATATCGGCGCCAAGCTGGAAGGACTGAAGGGCCAGGAAAAGAAGATCCGGGCTTCGCTCATGGCGCGGCGCGATGTGCTTGCCGAAGTGCTGGGCGCCTTGCAGCGCATGGGTCTCAACCCGCCGCCGGCCATCCTGGTCAAGCCGGAGGACGCGCTGTCGTCGGTGCGCGGCGCCATCCTGCTCGGCGCCGTGGTGCCGGAACTGCGCCAGCAGACCGACGCCCTGCTGGCGGATCTCAAGGAACAGTCGCGGGTGACGGCCTCGATCGAGGCCGAGCGGGAGCGATTGACGGCAGCGGTCGGCGAGCAGACGGCGGAAAAGAAACGTCTCGGCATGCTGCTCGAAGCCAAGCAGAAGCTCGAAGCCGACACGCAGGCGCAACTGACGGCCGAACAGCAGCGTTCGCAGGCGCTGGCCGCCAAGGCCAGCAGCCTGAAGGAAC
This sequence comes from Mesorhizobium sp. M0587, assembly GCF_040320945.1. Taxonomy (NCBI): domain Bacteria; kingdom Pseudomonadati; phylum Pseudomonadota; class Alphaproteobacteria; order Hyphomicrobiales; family Phyllobacteriaceae; genus Mesorhizobium; species Mesorhizobium sp. M0587. The sequence goes on along the minus strand of NZ_JAMYQP010000010.1, from coordinate 120,448 downwards.
TGATCGCCTCGCTCGAAGCGCAGGCAGCCCAGAACCGCAAGGCCGCGGATGCGGCCAAGACCGCTAATGCCGGCCAGACGAATGACGAGCAGACGAATGACGAGCAGACGAATGACGAGCAGACGAATGACGGGCAGACGAGTGACGGGCAGACGGCATCGTTGGCTTCCCTGCCGGTTCCCGAAGGCAACCGGCTTACCGCCGCGGCACCCTTTTCGGCGCTGCAGGGGCAGATCGCGCTGCCGGTCACCGGCCGGATCAAACGACGGTTCGGCGCGGAGGACAGTAACGGCGCAGTGATGCTTGGCGACATGGTTGCGACACAATCGGGAGCCATCGTTACCGCACCGGCGGATGGGAATGTGCTTTATGCGGGGCCGTTTCGCTCCTACGGTCAACTCTTGATCCTCAATGCCGGCGACGGTTATCATGTCGTCCTGGCGGGGATGAGCAGAATCAGCGTCGCGACTGGCCAGTCAGTGCTCGCAGGAGAGCCGGTCGGCGCGATGGGAGAGGCCCGGGTGGCGAGCACCTCGGTTTCGAAGAATGGAAATGCCACGCCGGAGCTCTATGTCGAGTTTCGCAAGGATGGAAAACCCGTCGATCCGGCCCCATGGTGGGCGGACCGTTTTTCTGGAAGGACGTGAAATGATGCGGAAACTGTCGCTTCTGTTTGCTGGTGCGCTGATGGGCGCGTCCGCCATGAGCCTGGTTTATGGTGCGCCCGGCTCGGCAGCGAATGCTGCGGGGTCGGAGACCTACAAGCAATTGGCGATCTTCGGCGACATCTTCGAGCGGGTACGGGCACAATATGTCACGCCGCCCGACGACAAGTCGCTGGTCGAGAACGCCATCAACGGCATGCTCACCTCGCTTGACCCACACTCTTCCTACATGAACGCCGAGCAGGCGCAGGACATGCGCGTGCAGACCAAGGGTGAGTTCGGCGGCCTCGGCATCGAGGTCACCATGGAGAACGACCTGGTCAAGGTGATCACGCCGATCGACGATACCCCTGCCGCCAAGGCGGGCGTGCTGGCCGGTGATTATATCGCCAAGATCGACGGCGAGGAGGTTCGCGGCCTGACCCTCAACGATGCTGTCGACAAGATGCGCGGCCTGGTCAACACGCCGATCAAGCTCACCATCCTGCGCCAAGGCGCCGACAAGCCGATCGAGCTGACGGTGGTGCGCGATATCATCAAGGTCAAGGCGGTCAAGTTCCGGGTCGAGAACGACATCGGCTACATGAAGATCACCTCCTTCACCGAAAAGACCTATGACGATCTCGAGAACGCGATCGACACCATCAAGAAGCAGGTGCCGAACGACAAGCTCAAGGGCTATGTGCTCGACCTGCGCCTCAATCCGGGCGGCTTGCTCGACCAGGCGGTGAGCGTGTCCGACGCCTTCCTGACGCGTGGCGAGATCGTCTCGACGCGCGGCCGCGATCCGAAGGACGTCACCCGCTTCGACGCCAAGCCCAAACAGGTCGACAATATCGGCGGCAAGCCGATGATCGTCCTCGTCAATGGCGGCTCGGCCAGCGCTTCCGAAATCGTCGCCGGCGCGCTGCAGGATCTGCGCCGCGTCACGGTGGTCGGCACCCAGTCGTTCGGCAAGGGTTCGGTGCAGACCATCATTCCGCTCGGCGAGAACGGCGCGCTCAGGCTGACGACGGCGCTCTATTACACGCCATCCGGCAAGTCGATCCAGGGCAAGGGCATCACGCCCGACATCAAGGTCGACCAGCCGCTGCCGGCGGAGTTGCAGGGCAGGGACCTGACACGTGGCGAGTCCGATCTCAAGGGCCATATCAAGGGCGCCGACGAGAGCTCGACCGGTTCCGGCTCGGCAGCCTATGTGCCGCCGGATCCGAAGAACGATCTGCAGCTCATCTATGCCGAGCAACTGCTGCGCGGCCAGAAGACCGATCCGTCCTTCCCGCCCAATCCGGAAAAGGCCGTGCTCAACCAGTAAAAAGATAGAGCGGCGCACGCGCCGCTCTATCGCTGCATCGGCTTCGTTCTGGGCCCGATGCTCAGGGCGGCCACAACAGTCTGGCCGCCTGAACGAAGCAATGCGATGCTGCCGGGACCGAAAGGTTCCGGCAGTTTGATTCGGGGCAAGTTGTTTCGAAGCAAGGCGAAGCCTCGGTTGATGGCGCCAGCGATGCGCCGGGGTTGATGGATTCGCGCATGTCGTTTCGAACGTTTGCGTATTCGAAGCCATGCGACCGGGGATTTGGGCTTGGCTGATATCGGCAAGGACATCGAACGCCCGCTGGGACTGACCGTCCGGCCGCCGCGCGCCGCCCGCAAGGTCAGCGCGGGTGTGCTCGCTGGAACCCTCGTCGTACTGGCCCTGGTTGGTGTCTCCGGCGCCATCGCATTCAGGGAAAAGCCGTTTCGAAAGCCGCAAGAGGTTGCCGTCTCGACACCGAAGGTGGTGGCTGCGGCCGATCCTGCCGCGGTGCCGAGCGCCTTGGCGCCGGTCGCCGCGCCAAGGCCGGAGGCGCCGGCCAAGACAGGCGGGCCGCAGATCATCCATGTGCAGACGGAAGAGGGTGACGGGCCGCCCAAGGCGGCCATCGTCATTCGCGATCCGTCGACCATCGGCCAGAACCTGAAGATCGCGCACATTCCCGACAGGGCGCTGATCGAAACCAGCGAAACAGGGCCTTTGCCGATGCGGTCCGCCGACGGTCGGCGACCGTTCGACGTCTATGCGCGGCCCTGGTCGGGTGCGCGCGGAGCACGCGTGGCGATCGTCATCGGCGGGCTGGCGGTGTCCCAGACCGGCACCCAGGCGGCGATTGCCAAGCTGCCGGCCGAGGTGACGCTGGCCTTCGCGCCGCAAGGCAACAGCATCGGCCGCTGGATGCAGGCCGGGCGGCAGAGCGGCCATGAAATCGTCATGCAGGTACCGCTCGAACCGTTCGACTATCCCAACGTCAATCCGGGCCGCAACACGCTGACGGTGGCGGCGAGCGCGGACGAGAATCTGAAGAACCTGCACTGGGCGCTGTCGCGGACGACGAACTATACCGGTGTGATGAACTATATGGGCGCGCGTTTCTCCTCCGACGCGGCGGCGATGGAGCCGTTCATGGCCGAGCTTGGCAAAAGGGGCCTCGCTTATATTGATGACGGCTCATCGGCGCGCAGCCTGGCACCCGACCTGGCGTTGAAGGACGGCGTGCCCTTCGTCGGCGGCGACACCGCGATCGATGCGGTGCAGGACCGCGGCGCCATCCTGAAGAAACTCGACGGGCTCGAAGCGACGGCGCGCGCCAAAGGTTTCGCGGTCGGCATCGGCTCGGCTTTCGACCTCACGGTCGACACCGTGGCGTTCTGGGTTGCCGAGGCCAAGAAGCGCGGCATCGAAATCGTGCCGATCTCGGCAGTGGCCATCGATCCGCAAAAAGGCTAGCCCTCGAAAGACGGAAGAAACCGACTTATGCAAAAGACGAAAAAGGTCGATCGCGAGACGCTGCCTTATCGCCCCTGTGTCGGGCTGTTAATCCTCAACGCCGAGGGTCTGGTCTGGGTCGGGCATCGCATTGCCGAGCCCGACAGCGAATTCGCCGGCACGACACAGCTCTGGCAAATGCCGCAGGGCGGCATCGACAAGGGCGAGGAGCCGCTGCAGGCGGCCGAGCGCGAGCTCTATGAGGAAACCGGCATGCGCAGCGTCTCGCTGCTGGCCGAGGCGCCGGACTGGATCAACTATGATCTGCCGGACCACCTCGTCGGCATCGCCTTCAAAGGGCGGTATCGCGGCCAGACGCAGAAATGGTTCGCCTTCCGCTTCCATGGCGATGCCAGCGAGATCCAGATCAATCCGCCGCCGGGCGGCCACACCGCCGAATTCGACAAGTGGTCATGGCGGCCGATGCAGGATCTGCCTGACCTGATCGTTCCGTTCAAGCGTCATGTCTACGAGGATGTGGTGGCGGCGTTCCGGCATCTGGTGCGATAATCGCGCGGGCAGCGGTCGAGATTGCCGTGCCTGCAGAGCCGTCCTATTGAGGGAACGCGACGAGGGGTGCCATGAACGACACCGTCAATCGGACTGTTGCGAAACCCGCCGCCAGTTGGCCGATCAGCGAAGCGGCGGCAGGAGCGATTCTGACCATCGATCTCGGGGCCATCCGCGAGAACTACCGGCGGCTGAAAGCGCGGCTGGCGGGCGCCCGCTGCGCCGGCGTCGTCAAGGCCGACGGCTACGGACTCGGCGCGAGCCGGGTGGCCTCGGCGTTGGCCAGGGAATGCTGCGACATCTTCTTCGTCGCGCTGCTTGCGGAAGGCGTCGAATTGCGCAAGGCGATCGGCTCCGGACCTGACATCTACGTGCTGAACGGGCTGCCGCCGGGATCCGAGCCAGATGCGGTTTCCGCCGGCCTTTGCGCGGTCATCAACAGCACCGGACAGCTGAAAGCCTGGCGCGAGGCGGCGCGGCGCGCAGGCCGAAAACTGCCGGCCGCCATCCAGGGCGATACCGGCATGTCTCGGCTTGGCATGTCGCCGTCCGAAGTCGAAGCGGCGGTCAAGGACAGCAGCGCCTTCGACGACATCGAGGTCAGATATGTGATGAGCCATCTGGCCTGCGCCGACGAGCCGCGCCACCCGGCCAATGAACAGCAGCGACAGGCGTTTGAACGGCTGCGCGCCATGCTGCCCGAGGCGCCTGCCTCGCTTGCCAATTCCTCCGGCATCTTTCTCGGGCCGTCCTATCGCTACGATCTTGCACGCCCCGGCGCCGCGCTCTACGGCATCAACCCGACGCCTGGGGACGCCAATCCGATGCTGCCCGTCGTGCGGCTGCAGGCCAAGGTGGCACAGATGCGCAGCGTCGAAAAAGGCGCCGGCATCGGCTATGGCCATAGCTATCGCGCGGAAGGCCCGCTCAGGCTGGCGACGATCTCGTTCGGCTATGCGGATGGCTGGCCGCGCCGCTCCGCATCGGCTGCATGGTTCGAGGGCATGCGGCTGCCTTTCCTGGGCCGTGTGTCGATGGATTCGATCATTCTCGACATTTCCGCCTTGCCGGCCGGCCGCCTCGCGGAGGGCGACCTGGTCGAACTGCTGGGCCCCTCGCAAAGCGTCGACGACGCGGCCGGCCATGCCGGTACTATCGGCTATGAAATCCTGACCGGCCTCGGCCCGCGCTTTCACCGGCGCTACATCAATGGCTAACCCCTTGGCGGGCGCGACAAAATCCGGCAGACAGTGGATGGCATGCCCGGTATCGGCGGCATCGTCGTGGAGCGTGATGCGATGAAGATCATGGTGCTGGGCAGTGGCGTCATTGGGGTGACGACGGCCTATTATCTCGCCGAGGCCGGCCACGAGGTGACGGTGATCGACCGCCAGAAAGGCCCGGCGCTGGAAACCAGTTTCGCCAATGCGGGCGAGATCTCGCCTGGCTATGCCTCGCCCTGGGCCGGTCCCGGCATTCCGCTGAAAGCGATCAAATGGCTGCTGATGAAGCACGGCCCGCTGGTGGTTCGGCCGGCCTTCGACCCGCATATGTGGACATGGCTGGTCAAGATGCTGTGCAATTGCACGGCCGAGCGCTACGCGATCAACAAATCACGCATGGTGCCGCTGGCCGAGTACAGCCGCGACACGCTGAAGGCGCTACGCGAGGCGACGGGCATTACCTATGACGAGCGCACCCAGGGCACGTTGCAGCTGTTCCGTACGCAAAAGCAGCTCGACGGCACGGCCGGCGACGTCGAGGTGCTGAAGAAGTATGGCGTGCCGTACGAGATCCTCGACCAGGATGGCTGCATTGCTGCCGAGCCGGCGCTGGCCGGCGTGCGCGAGAAGTTTGTCGGTGGCCTCAGGCTGCCGCATGACGAGACCGGCGACTGCAAGATGTTCACCGACAGGCTGGCCGAGCTTTGCGTGGCGCGCGGCGTCAAGTTCGAATACGACGTGACGATCTGGCGGGTCCTGCGCAGTCGTAACCGCATCGCCAATCTCAGCACCAGCAAGGGCTTCATAGCCGCCGATGCCTATGTGATGGCGATGGGCAGTTACTCGGCTGGCTTCATGCGCCGGATAAAACGGCCGATCCCGGTCTATCCGGTCAAGGGCTATTCGATCACCGTGCCGGTCAAGGATGCCGCCGCGGCGCCCGTGTCGACGGTGATGGACGAGACCTACAAGGTGGCGATCACCCGGCTTGGCGACCGCATCCGCGTCGGCGGCACCGCCGAGATTTCCGGCTTCGACCTCAGGCTGCACGAATCGCGGCGGCGAACCCTCGAACATTCGGTCGGCGACCTCTTTCCGGGCGCGGGCGCCATGCGGGAGGCGACGTTCTGGTGCGGGCTGCGGCCCATGACGCCGGACGGGCCGCCGCTGATCGGGCGTACCGAGGTCTCCAACCTTTTTCTCAATACCGGCCATGGAACGCTCGGCTGGACCATGGCCTGCGGTTCGGCCAAGGTGTTGGCCGACATCATCTCGAGCCGTGTGCCGGACATCGATGCCCGCGCGCTGGCGCAGGAGCGCTACCTTCGATAGCGGGTCAGAACGCCTAGACGAACAGGCTTCGCTCCCGTTCCACCGCCTTGGTGATGAAGCTGGCCACGACCTGGACGCGACGCAGCGGCCGAACCGATTCGTGGTAGACCAGCCAATAGGCGCGGCGGATGGGCGCCACGACATCGACTGACACCAGTTCCGGCATCGAGCGGGCGACGAAAGTGTGCAGGATGCCGATGCCCGCGCCGGACCGCACGGCCTCCGCCTGGCCGAGTGCCGAGGAGATGGCGAAGCTGGTGCGCCAGTCCGCGCTGAATTCGGCGGCATAGTCGAGCGAAGGGCTGACGATGAGGTCCGGCACATAACCGATCAGGGTGTGCTGGCCAAGCTCGGCGGCGGTTCTGGGCAGACCATGCGCCTCGGCATAGGGGCGCGAGGCAAACAGGCCGAGCGAGTAATCGACCAGTTTTCCCGCCACCAACCGACCTTCGGTCGGCCGCTCGACGGTGATGGCGATGTCGGCCTCACGGCGCGATAGCGAAAAGGAACGCGGCACCGGCACCAGCTGGATGGTGAGTTCGCGGTGCTGGGCAGTAAGTTCGCCAAGTCGCTTGGCCAGGAAAGCGACGCCGAAACCGTCGGGCGCGCCGATACGCACCGTGCCGGAGACATCGTCGCCTTCGCCCGCGATCGCGGAACGCGCGGCGATCATGTCGCCTTCCATGCGCTCGGCAATGTCGAGGAAGCGCTCGCCGGCGGGCGTCAGTTCGCTGCCGGTGGTCAGACGTCGAAACAATTTCGTGCGCAGTGCATCCTCGAGCGCGGCGATGCGGCGCGAGACGGTGGCATGATTGAGCTCAAGCCGCCTGGCGGCGCCAAGGATCTGGCCGGCGCGCGCAACGGCCAGGAAGATGCGGACGTCATCCCAGTTCATCTTACCCTCCCCCTTGTGGGGAGGGTCGATCCGCGTAGCGGAGCGGGGTGGGGGGAGGCCGGCGCGAGACCCCCACCCCGGTCGAACGATCTCCGCTTCGCTCCGACCGCTCGCCGACCCTCCCCACACGGGGGAGGGTGAGGGCCTGGGAGATGTCCGGCAGGACAGAGGGGCGCGCGAAGGAACTCAATCTTTCAATCCATGCAACAGCGACGGCACCCATCATTTGCGAGATTTGATGCCCCACCGTCAACCGTTATCCATTTTCCGCACAACGGTTGCGTTCTCACTCGCGTTGCCATCCGCCGGCCAAAGGCGGACAATGGACCATCACAAACACAGGGAGAGAGATCATGATCGAATACGGTCATTTCATCGGCGGCAAGCGTGTCGCCGGGATCAGCGGCCGCAAGCAGGACGTCATGCAGCCGATGGACGGCACCGTGCGCGGCACGGTGGCGCTGGCTTCGCAGGCTGAACTGCGCGCGGCGGTCGAGAACGCCAAGGCGGCGCAGCCGAAATGGGCCGCCACCAACCCGCAGCGCCGTGTGCGCGTTTTGATGAAATTCCTCGAACTGGTCGCCCGCGACTATGACGAACTGGCCGACATACTGGCGCGCGAGCACGGCAAGACCATTGCCGACGCCAAGGGTGACATCCAGCGCGGCCTCGAAGTCGTCGAGGTCTGCATCGGTGCGCCGCATATGATGAAGGGCGAATTCACCGACGGCGCCGGCCCCGGCATCGACGTCTATTCGATGCGCCAGCCGCTTGGCGTCGTCGCCGGTATCACCCCGTTCAACTTCCCGGCGATGATCCCGCTGTGGAAGATCGCGCCGGCAATCGCCTGCGGCAACGCCTTCATCCTGAAGCCTTCCGAGCGCGACCCGGGCGTGCCGATCCGGATCGCCGAACTGTTTCTCGAAGCTGGCCTGCCGGCCGGCATTCTCAACGTCGTCAACGGCGACAAGGAAGTCGTCGACGCCATCCTCGACGATCCCGACATCAAGGCCATCGGCTTTGTCGGCTCGACGCCGATCGCCCACTACATCTATTCGCGCGGCACCGCGGCCGGCAAGCGCGTGCAGTGCTTCGGCGGCGCCAAGAACCACATGATCATCATGCCCGACGCCGACATGGACCAGACGGTCGACGCGCTGATCGGAGCCGGCTACGGTTCGGCCGGCGAGCGCTGTATGGCGATCTCGGTGGCCGTCCCGGTCGGCAACGACACCGCCAACCGGCTGATGGAAAAGCTGGTGCCGCGCGTCGAGAGCCTCAAGGTCGGCCCGTCGACGGATTCCGCCGCCGATTTCGGCCCGCTGGTGACGGCTCAGGCGCTGGAGCGCGTCAAGGGCTATGTCGACACCGGCGTCAAGGAAGGCGCCAAACTGGTCGTCGACGGCCGCGGCTTCACGATGCAGGGCTACGAGAACGGCTATTATATGGGCGGCTGCCTGTTCGATAACGTCACATCGGACATGCGCATCTACAAGGAAGAGATCTTTGGGCCGGTGCTCTCGGTGGTGCGCGCACCGACTTACGAGAGTGCGATCAAGCTCGCCAACGATCACGAGATGGGCAATGGCGTTGCCATCTTCACCCGCGACGGCGACGCGGCGCGCGACTTCGCCTCGCGGGTTCAGGTCGGCATGGTCGGCATCAACGTGCCGATTCCGGTGCCGATCGCCTACTACACGTTCGGCGGCTGGAAGGCGTCGTCTTTCGGCGACCTCAATCAGCACGGCCCGGATGCATTCCGCTTCTATACCAAGACCAAGACGGTGACCTCGCGCTGGCCATCCGGCATCAAGGACGGCGCCGAATTCGTCATTCCGACGATGAACTGACCAGACGGTTTTCTTCGTCCGCGCGTCCTCGCTTTCGACGATGGACCGCCGGCATTCAACATAGAGGGCCCGGGCTGCACCCCGGGCTTTCTGCGTTCCGGCCAGCGGCGTTCATCTGCAAACTCGCTAATGTGATGGAACCAAGCGGGTATCATCGTTCTTAGGCTATATCCCTGCATAGCTTGCAGGCCAATCAACAGCGCCGGTGACAGCCGGGGTTCTCGTCTGGCGCAAGGAGGTGTCAGATGACACGACATCTTGTGGCGACAATGTTCCTAGCATCGCTTGCGATATCGGGCGGCGCAGTGCCTGCGAATGCGGCCGGGCAATGCGCCCCGCGCGCCGATCTGATCAAGGCGCTTGGCGAGAAGTTTCACGAAAGCCAAGCCGGGCGCGGCCTGATCAATCCGAATGTGGTCCTCGAGGTCTTTGTTTCCGAACAGGGCAGCTGGACGGTTCTGGCGTCCGACACAAAAGGCCAGAGTTGCATCTTGTCCATTGGCGAAGGCTGGGACAGCCCAACGATCACCGCAGCCCTTCCCGGCGCTTGAGCCGGGTTGGGCGATTTTACCGCGTCGCCGCCGTCTCGGCGTGGCCGCGCAACAGAGCCATCAGCCGCTTGGCGTCCTTGGCGGCGGCTTCTTCGTCGCCGTCGAGAATCGAGCGGATCAACGCGACATGATGCTCTGCCGATTCGGCGAGACCCGTGTCGGCCTTGTAGCGGAACCAGAAGCGGCGGCTGTGGGTCTGCAGCGGGGCCGCCAGCCGCGCCGCGAACGGATTGTCGGCGGCCAGCGCCAAGGCGTCGTCGAGCGCCTTGTCGGCCTGGATAAAGGCAAGCACATCGCTCGAGATAACCGCCCTCTGCATGGCAAGCGCCGCCTCGTGAAACAGATCGGCGGCCTCGCGGGTGACGAAGCGGGCGGCTGACCGGGCAAGCACAACCTCGACGCCGCGCCGGGCGTCGAGCACGCGCAGCCAGTCGCCGGGATGGAGCGGAGCGATCGCGATGCCGGCGCGCGGCCGCACGTCCAGCAGCCCTTCCCAGGCCAGCCGCTGGATGGCCTCGCGCACCGGCGTGCGGCCGAGCGCCAGCTTCTCGATCAACGCGCCCTCGGTGACGAAGCTCGCCGGTACCAGTTCGAGCGTGACGATCATGTGCTCGAGCACGCGATAGGCTTTTGCCGCAGCCGGCTCGAACGCAATGCTTGCTTCCCTGGATATCAAAGGCAGATCTCCTGATATATTTTGGATATATCATAGCAGAATCCGCATTGACAGCGGGTTTCCTGATAGATATACGTCTGATATATCAGATGGAGCAATGACCATGTGGACCGGAGTTTTCCCAGCCGTTACGACCAAATTCACCACGGACGACCGCCTCGACCATGCCGAGATGGAGCGCTGCTTCGGCTTGCAGATGGAGGCCGGCTGCGACGGCATCATCGTCTGCGGATCGCTGGGCGAAGGGCCGATGCTGTCGCATGACGAGAAGATCGAAGTGCTGAAGACCACTCAGAAGGTTGCCGGCAAGAAGCCGGTGTTGCTGACGGTCAACGAGGCCGGGACGCGCGAGGCCGCCAGCATCGCCCGCCGCGCCGCCAAGGAAGGCGCCAACGGCCTGATGGTGGTACCGAGCCCGATCTATCACACCAATGCTGAAGAGACGGTCGCGGCCCTACGCGCCGTTGCCGAAGCCGGCGACCTGCCGGTCATGATCTATTCCAACCGGCTCGCCTACCGCGTCGACGTTACCGTCGACCAAATGGAGGAACTGGCGTCGGACAAGCGCTTCGTCGCCATCAAGGAATCCTCCGACGACATCAGGCGCTCCACCGAGATCATCAATCGCCTGGGCAGCCGCTACGACCTGTTCACCGGCGTCGACAACCTGGCCTTCGAGGCGCTGTCGGTCGGCGCCATCGGCTGGGTGGCCGGCCTGGTCACCGCCTTCCCACGCGAGACGGTCGCCATCTACCAGCTGATGAAGCAGGGCCGCCGCGAGGAGGCGCTCGCCATCTATCGCTGGTTCCGACCGCTGCTCGACCTCGACGTCTCGACCTATCTGGTGCAGAACATCAAGCTTGCCGAAGTGTTCGCCATTCAGACCAACGACCGCGTGCGCATGCCGCGCCAACCGCTGTCGGGCGAGCGCCGCAAGGCGGTCGAAAAGATCGTCAAGGACGCGCTCGCGGTGCGGCCGACACTGCCGCAATTCTGAGGCTTTCCTCCGAGAGGCAGCGCCCACGTGACAGGAAGTTCCAAATCGTCGCAAGCGGGGCACCGCCCCTCATCCGCCCTTCGGGCACCTTCTCCCTGTGAACGGGGAGAAGGAATAGATATCGCCATCGTCGGCGGCGGCATCATCGGCATCTGCGCGGCGGCGTTTCTTGCCGAGGCAGGGCGAAACGTCACGGTCTACGACCGCACCGGCATCTGCGAGGAGACGAGTTCCGGCAATGCCGCCGCGCTCGCCTTTTCCGACGTGCTGCCGATGGCGCACAAGGGCATGATCCGGCAGTTGCCGAAATGGCTGGCCGATCCGCTCGGCCCGCTCAGCATCCCGCCGGCCTATCTGCCGAAACTCCTGCCCTGGCTGATCCGCTTCTGGCGCGCCGGTGCGCCGGAAAAATTCGAGGCGAGCCTGGCCGCCCAGGCCAGCATGATGAAGCTTGCCGAAGCGGAGTGGATGGCTCTGCTCGACCGCTCCGGCACCAGGCCGATGCTGCGCGAGGACGGCTCGCTCGAACTCTATGAGAGCGAGGCCGAGTTTCGCGCCTCACTGTCGGGCTGGGCGGCACGCGAGCGTTTCGGCATCGGCTTCCGCCATATCGAGGGCGAGGATCTTGCGGCCCTGCAAGCGGGACTGTCGCCGCGCTTCATCAGGGGCACGTTCGTACCGGGATGGAAGACGATCTCCGATCCGAAACTGCTGGGCAAGGCGGTGTGGGCCCATGCGCAGGCCAAGGGCGCCCGCTTTGAAATGGCTCGGATCGACCGCGTCGCGGCGGACGAGCAAGGTGCGACGCTGACACTGGCGGATGGCAGCACAAGGCAGGCCAGGCACCTCGTCGTCGCCGCCGGCGCATGGTCGCATCTCCTGGCCCGGCAGATCGGCGACCGCATTCCTCTGGAGACCGAGCGCGGCTACAACACGACATTGCCGAAGAGCGCCTTCGACGTGAAACGGATGCTGATTTTTTCCGGGCACGGCTTCGTCATCACGCCGCTTGAAACGGGCCTGCGCGTCGGCGGTGCCGTCGAACTCGGCGGTATCGAGCGACCGCCCAGTTATGCCCGATCGAAGGCGCTGCTGCGGAAGGCACAGAAATTCCTGCCGGGGCTCGATCCCTCGGGCGGGCGCGAATGGATGGGGTTCCGGCCCTCGCTGCCGGATTCAGTGCCGGTCATAGGCCGCGCGTCGAGAGCCCGGCCGGTGGTCTATGCGTTCGGCCACGGCCATCTCGGCCTGACCCAGGCGGCGGCAACCGGACGGTTGATCCGGGACCTCGTCCTGGGGCAGACTCCGCCGATCGATCTGGCCCCTTTCAGCCCGCAACGGTTTTGAGTTTTCGAGGAGCGTCATGGCCAAGAAATCCTTCTTCTGCATAGACGGTCACACCTGTGGCAATCCAGTGCGGCTGGTGGCCGGCGGCGGGCCGCTGCTACGGGGCTCGACGATGATGGAGCGGCGTGCGCACTTCCTCGCCGAATATGACTGGATCCGCACCGGGCTGATGTTCGAGCCGCGCGGCCATGACGTGATGTCCGGCTCGATCCTCTATCCGCCGACGCGCTACGATTGCGACATCGCCATCCTGTTCATCGAAACCTCGGGCTGCCTGCCGATGTGCGGTCATGGCACGATCGGTACGGTGACGATGGCCATCGAGCACGGGCTGATCAAGCCGAAGACCCCGGGAGTGCTGAGGCTCGATACGCCGGCCGGACTGGTCGTCGCCGAGTACAAACAGGTCGGCGACTACGTCGAGGAGGTGCGCATCACCAACGTGCCGTCCTTCCTCCATGCCGAAGGGCTGACGGTCGAGTGTCCTGGGCTCGGTGAAATCACCGTCGACGTCGCCTATGGCGGCAATTTCTACGCCATCGTCGAGCCGCAGGCGAACTATCGCGACATGGCCGACCATTCCGCCGGCGACCTCATCGCCTGGAGCCCGGTGGTGCGGCAGCGGCTCAACGAGAAATATTCGTTCGTGCATCCGGAAAACCCTGGCATCAACCGGCTGTCGCACATGCTGTGGACTGGCCAGCCGACCCATGCCGAGGCGGACGCCCGCAACGCCGTCTTCTATGGCGACAAGGCGATCGACCGCTCCCCATGCGGCACCGGCACCTCGGCGCGCATGGCGCAGCTCCATGCCAAGGGCAAACTCAAGGCCGGCGACGCTTTCGTGCATGAATCGATCATCGGTTCGCTGTTCAAGGGCAAGGTCGAACAGGAAGTTGCCGTGGCGGGCAAGCCGGCGATCATTCCTTCGATCGGGGGCTGGGCACGCATGACCGGATTGAACACGATCTTCATCGACGACCGCGATCCGTTCGCGCATGGATTCGTGGTCCAATAGGCAATTCATCACGCAACGGAAGGCGATGGCGGGCAAAGTGGAATGCTGTCACCAACGCAAGGAATCTTCTTATCAACTTATTTTGACGGCGATTCCTTCGAAACGCGGCGCATGATGCGTCGGAATCGCCAAAGACATTGCGTTATGCCAATGATAGGGTCCCCGATAGTCCAGGGGTCGGGTGCAAAAAACGGGCGATCGGAATGGCCTGCATGGGAAACACGCGTGGCAACCAAAAAATCGCATTGCAATCCGGCCTCGAAACTTTACGACTAGGGGAAATACGAAAAGGAATGCGTCTGCATGGGCGACATTCCAGGGGAGCCACGTACACATGCAGTATTTTGTCCAGCAGCTTATCAATGGGCTGACGCTGGGATCGATCTATGGGCTGATCGCGATCGGCTACACGATGGTCTACGGCATCATCGGAATGATCAATTTCGCCCATGGCGACATCTTCATGGTGGGCGCTTTCACGGCGCTGATCGTCTTCCTCATCCTCGGCGCGCTGTTCTATTCGGTGCCCGTGGTCGTCGCGCTGCTGGTCATGATGATCGTGGCGATGCTGCTCACCAGCCTTTACAATTGGACGATCGAGAAGGTGGCTTACCGGCCGCTGCGCGGTTCGTTCCGGCTGGCACCGTTGATCACCGCCATCGGCATGTCGATCGCGCTGTCGAACTTCGTCCAGGTGACACAGGGGCCGCGCAACAAGCCGATCCCGCCGATGGTCAGCCAGGTTTACAACATCAACGGCATCAGCGTGTCGCTGAAGCAGATCATCATCGTCGTGGTCACCGCTTTGCTGCTGGTGCTGTTCTGGTACCTGGTCAACAGGACCTCGCTTGGCCGCGCCCAGCGCGCCTGCGAGCAGGACCGCAAGATGGCGGCGTTGCTCGGCATCGATGTCGATCGCACCATCTCGATCACCTTCATCATGGGCGCCGCCCTTGCGGCCGTCGCCGGCACGCTGTTCCTGATGTATTACGGCGTCATCGCTTTCTCGGACGGCTTCGTGCCGGGGGTGAAGGCGTTCACGGCCGCGGTGCTTGGCGGCATCGGCTCCTTGCCGGGTGCCGTGCTCGGCGGGTTGCTCATCGGCTTCATCGAAAGCATGTGGTCGGCCTATTTCTCGATCGACTACAAGGACGTGGCGGCGTTCTCGATCCTGGCCATCGTGCTGATCTTCCTGCCTTCCGGCATATTGGGCCGGCCTGAAGTCGAAAAGGTCTGAGACCCATGGCCGTCACCGTATCTCCTGAAAGCGAGACCATCGCCAGCCCCGTTCAGCGCGCGCTATGCGAAGCCTTCTATGCCGGCGCCATCGCGCTTGGCCTGTTCGTGCTGTTCATCGGCCTCAAGACCGGTCAGAACATTTCCAATGAACTGGTCCTGACCCAGCGCTGGATACTGCTCGGCGCAGTGGTGATCGCCACGGCCGTCGGGCGCTTTCTCTATGTCGCCTATGGCCAGCCCTTCCTGGCCAACCAGAAGATCGTCGACGTCGCCACAGGGCTTTTGCCTGCCAGCGTCGCATCTCGGTTTTTCCAGCTGCCGGCGTTCATCCTGGCCATAATCGCGGCGGCCCTGCTGTTCGGGTTCAACAGTTCTCTCGTTGGATGGATCGGGGCAGAGCCGGCCGGCTATCTGCAATTTCTACGTGCCCTGACGGTCATCTATGTGCTGGCCTGCGTGATCTACTATTTCCGCGGCTTCATCCACGCCAACTTCACCAAGCTCGGCATTGCCGCGCTGGTGCTTTACCCGATCATGGTCGTCACCGTGCTGTCGTTGATGTCCTGGTCGATCGCCGGCGGGTTGCAGGGATCTCTGAAATGGGTCGACAATTTCGGCATCCAGATCCTGATCTATGTGATGCTGGCCTGGGGCCTGAACATCGTCGTCGGGCTGGCTGGCCTGCTCGACCTCGGTTATGTCGCTTTCTACGCGGTCGGCGCCTATGCCTATGCGCTGCTCGGCACGCATTACGGCCTGTCGTTCTGGATCCTATTGCCGGCCGCCGGAGCGATGGCCGCTTTCTGGGGCGTACTGCTCGGCTTTCCGGTGCTGCGTCTGCGCGGCGACTATCTGGCGATCGTGACCCTTGCCTTCGGCGAGATTATCCGGCTGGTGATCATCAACTGGCGCGAGGTGACCAACGGCTCGGCCGGCATTTCCGGCATTCCCAAGGTCACCTTCTTCGGCCTGATGAGCTTCAACGTCTCGGATCCGAACTACATCGGCAAGGTGCTGAACATCGCGACGTCGAGCGCCTATTACAAGATCTTCCTCTACTATCTCATCCTGGCGCTGGCGATGCTCACCGCCTTCGTCACCGTCAGGTTGAGACGCATGCCGGTCGGCCGTGCCTGGGAAGCGCTGCGCGAAGACGAGATCGCCTGCCGCTCGCTCGGCATCAACACCACCACCACCAAGCTCACCGCCTTCGCCACCGGCGCTATGTTCGGTGGGTTCGCCGGTTCGTTCTTCGCCGCCCGGCAGGGCTTCGTCAGCCCGGAATCCTTCGTCTTCCTGGAATCGGCTATCATCCTTGCCATCGTCGTGCTCGGCGGCATGGGCTCGCTGGTCGGCATCGCGGTTGCCGCGATGGTGATGATAGGCGGCACCGAGGCGCTGCGTGAGCTCGACTTCCTCAAGCAGGTCTTCGGACCCGATTTCACGCCGGAACTCTACCGCATGCTTCTGTTCGGCATGGCCATGGTCATCGTCATGCTGTGGAAGCCGCGCGGCTTCGTCGGCAGCCGTGAACCAACCGCCTTCCTCAAGGTGCGAAGGGCTGTCTCCAGTTCCTTCACCAAGGAGGGCCACGGCTGATGAACGCGAGCCCGTCCATGAACGACGCCATCCTGCAGGTCGAGCACTTGTCGATGAAGTTCGGCGGCCTGGTCGCCATCGGCGACCTGTCCTTCACCGCCAAGCGCGGCGAGATCACCGCGCTGATCGGCCCCAACGGCGCCGGCAAGACCACCGTGTTCAACTGCATCACCGGTTTCTACAAGCCGTCGGAAGGCATGATCACGCTCAACCGGGCCAACGGCTCGACCTATCTGCTGGAGCGCCTGCCCAATCATGAGATACCGGCGCGCGCCAAGGTGGCGCGCACCTTCCAGAACATCCGCCTGTTCTCGGGCATGACGCTGCTGGAGAACCTGCTGGTTGCGCAGCACAACAAGCTGATGAAGGCGTCGGGCTATACGGTGCTGGGCCTGTTCGGCTTCAGTGGTTACCGCAAGGCTTCCGCCGAATCGGTGGAGCTTGCCAGGCACTGGCTGGAGAAGGCCGATCTCGTCGACCGCGCCGACGATCCGGCCGGAGACCTGCCCTATGGCGCGCAGCGGCGGCTCGAGATCGCGCGCGCCATGTGCACGGGTCCGGAGCTCCTATGCCTGGATGAGCCGGCCGCCGGCCTCAATCCGAAGGAATCGGCTGCGCTCAACGAGCTGTTGATCGATATCAAGAACACGTCTGGCGCATCGATCCTGTTGATCGAACACGACATGTCGGTGGTCATGCAGATCTCCGATCATGTCGTGGTGCTGGAATATGGCCGCAAGATCTCCGACGGCAATCCGCAATCGGTGCGCACCGATCCACGCGTCATCGCCGCCTATCTCGGCGTCGACGACGAGGAAGTCGAAACCGTGCTGACCGAAGTCGGCGACGAGGACGTCATCGAACAGCTCGATACCGGGCCTGATTCGGCGCATGGTCCGGGGACATCGTCCTCGTATCTCGCCGGGCCGGTGACCGACACGGTCGGCCACAGCACCGGCGAAAGAGTGACGGTGGCCAAGGGCGCGTCAAAGGCCGGCCAGGTCGACGCCAGGTCGCGCGCCGCGGCGAACAAGGCGGCCGCCGTGCCACCGGCACCTACTCCCGCGGCGAAGGCGAAGCCTGTTCGGAAAACCGCGCCAAAGGCGGCAACCGGAACGGCGGTGAAGTCGGCCGCGGCGGCCAAACCCGCAGCCAAGGCTCCGGCAACCGCCAAAGCTCCTTCCGGGAAGGCTGCCGGAGCAGTCTCCGGGAAAACCGCCAGCAAAGCTTCCGGAAAAACCGCCGCCAAGCCTGCGACGGGCAAGCGTGGAGGGCGCAAGTGATGGCCGGGACAACGCTGCTCGATATCAAGGGTGTGCAGACCTACTACGGCAATATCCGGGCGCTTAACGGTGTCGATGTCACCGTCAAGCAAGGCGAGATCGTGGCGCTGATCGGCGCCAACGGCGCCGGCAAATCGACGCTGATGATGACTATCTTCGGCGCGCCACGCGCCCGCAACGGCACCATCACCTTCGCCGGCACCGATATCACCCAATTGCCGACGCACGAGATCGCGCGCATGCGCATCGCCCAATCGCCGGAGGGACGCCGCATCTTCCCGCGCATGACGGTGATGGAAAACCTGCAGATGGGCGCCAGTCTCGACAATCTCAAGCACTATGACGAGGACGTCGAGAAGGTGTTCGCGCTGTTCCCGAGGCTGAAGGAGCGCATCGCCCAGCGCGGCGGCACGCTGTCGGGCGGCGAGCAGCAGATGCTTTCAATCGCACGCGCGCTGATGGCGCGGCCGAAGCTGCTTCTGCTTGATGAGCCGTCGCTGGGTCTGGCGCCGCTGATCGTCAAGCAGATCTTCGACGCCATCCGCGAATTGAACCGTAGCCAGGGGCTGACGGTTTTCCTGGTCGAACAGAACGCCTTCGGCGCGCTCAAGCTCGCCAACCGCGGCTATGTCATGGTCAACGGCAATGTGACGATGAGCGGCACCGGCAAGGAACTGCTCGCCAATCCGGAAGTGCGCGCCGCCTATCTCGAAGGCGGACACCACTGAATTCAGGAGTCTTCACCATGCAAGGCATTCTCTACGAGGAACCGTCGATCTGGCAGTTCTTCTTCGTCACCTGCCTGCTGGGCGGCTGGGCGGCATGGATGACGGGCAAGGCCAGCGCCCAGACATGGCGCAGCTTCATCCAGCTGTTCGCCTATCTGCTGGTTCTCGGCATCGGCATCCGCTTCATCCATCACGCGCTGTTCGGCGGCACGATGTTTTCGCTGCACTACTATATCGTCGACACCATCGTGCTGATGATACTGGGCTTCGTCGGCTATCAATACACACGAACCAACCAGATGGTCACACAGTATAATTGGCTCTACGAAAGAGCTTCAATCTTGAGCTGGAAACCGAAAGGTTGACGTTCATCATTAACGCCGCTTCGAAATTGAATCGGCGTGACAAGTGCCTGAAAATCGGCAAACTATGCTTTCTGCGATAAGGGTGGGCATCGCATGAAAGCTTCATCCACGCCCACTCCGTTAATGGGAGCGTTTACATGAAAAAGTCACTTTTGTCCGCCGTCGCCCTGACCGCGCTGGTCGCGTTCGGCGGCAACGCGTGGGCTGACGTATTGATCGGCGTTGCCGGTCCGATCACCGGTCCGAACGCCGCCTTCGGCGCTCAGCTGCAGAAGGGCGCCGAACAGGCCGTCGCCGATCTCAATGCCAAGGGCGGCATCAACGGCGAGCAGATCAAGCTCGAAGTCGGCGACGACGTGTCGGATCCGAAGCAGGGCATCTCGGTCGCCAACAAGTTCGTCGGCGACGGCGTCAAGTTCGTGGTCGGCCACTTCAACTCGGGCGTCTCGATCCCGGCCTCGGAAGTCTATGCCGAAAACGGCATCGTCGAGATCACGCCGGCCGCGACCAACCCGCAGTTCACCGAGCGCGGCCTGTGGAACGTGTTCCGCACCTGCGGACGCGATGACCAGCAGGGTAGCATTGCCGGCGCTTATCTCGCCGCGAACTTCAAGGACGCCAAGATCGCCGTCATTCACGACAAGACCACCTACGGCCAGGGCCTTGCCGACGAAACCAAGAAGGCCATGAACGCCAAGGGCCTGACGGAAGTCATGTATGAAGGCGTCAACGTCGGCGACAAGGACTTCTCGGCGCTGATCGCCAAGATGAAGGAAGCCGGCGTTTCCATCATCTACTGGGGCGGCTTGCACACCGAAGCCGGCCTGATCATCCGCCAGGCGGCCGACCAGGGCCTCAAGGCAACGCTGGTCTCCGGCGACGGCATCGTGTCGAACGAACTGGCTTCGATCGCGGGCGACGCGGTCGCGGGCACGCTCAACACGTTCGGCCCGGACCCGCGCCTGATCCCGACCAACAAGGAACTGGTCGAGAAGTTCCGCGCGCAGGGCTTCGAGCCGGAAGCCTACACGCTGTACTCCTACGCCGCCATGCAGGCGATCGCGGAAGCCGCGACCGTCGCCAAGTCGAACGACCCGCAGGCAGTCGCCAAGGCGCTGCATGAAAACGGCCCGTTCAAGACCGTGCTCGGCGACCTCTCCTATGACGCCAAGGGTGACCCGACGCTGCCCGGCTACGTCATGTACGAGTGGAAGAAGGGCGACGACGGCAAGTACACCTACATCCAGAAGATGTAAGCCTGTCGGCTTCGAAGCTTGCGAAAATGCCCGGCGCCTCGCGCCGGGCATTTTTCTTTGGCCGCAGGCGCGCAGACATTGCGAGCGCCTCTTGGTGGTTCCTTAGCCGGGAAGAGGACACTCGACCGGGGCATTCAGGCATCTGCCAACCGGCATCGAGCAAAGAATCGATTTAAATCGGTTTAAACCAGCGCCGATTTTGTTTGCACTGCAGCATTTTCACGCTAATCATGACGCCGATTTCTCTTCTCTTCCGCTGCTGGAGCCCCATCCTTGGCCATTACGAAGATCCTCGTCGCCAACCGGTCTGAAATCGCCATCCGCGTCTTTCGCGCGGCCAACGAACTCGGCCTCAAAACCGTGGCGATCTGGGCCGAAGAGGACAAATATTCCCTTCACCGCTTCAAGGCGGACGAGAGTTATCAAGTCGGACGCGGCCCGCACTTGACCAGGGATATGGGCCCGATCGAAAGCTACCTGTCGATCGAGGAGGTGATCCGCGTCGCCAGGCTTTCGGGCGCCGATGCCATCCACCCGGGTTACGGCCTGTTGTCGGAAAGCCCTGAATTCGCCGAAGCCTGCGCGCAAGCGGGCATCACCTTCATCGGCCCCAGGCCCGATACGATGCGCCGGCTCGGCAACAAGGTCGCCGCGCGCAATCTGGCGATCGAGGTCGGCGTACCGGTGATCCCAGCCACAGATCCGCTGCCCGACGACATGGACGCGGTCAAGGACCTGGCCAAAGGGATCGGCTATCCCGTGATGCTGAAGGCGTCATGGGGCGGCGGCGGACGCGGCATGCGTGCCATCCGTTCCGAGGCCGATCTCGCCCGTGAGGTCACGGAAGGCAAGCGCGAGGCGAAAGCCGCCTTCGGCAAGGACGAAGTCTATCTCGAAAAGCTGATCGAGCGCGCGCGCCATGTCGAGGTGCAGGTGCTGGGCGACACGCATGGCAATGTCGTGCATCTGTTCGAGCGCGACTGCTCGATCCAGCGCCGCAACCAGAAGGTCGTCGAGCGGGCGCCGGCTCCCTATCTCGGCGAGGATTTGCGCCAGGAGCTTTGCGGTTACGCGCTGAAGATCGCGCGAGAGACCAGCTATGTCGGTGCCGGCACGGTCGAGTTCCTGCAGGATGCCGATACGGGCAAATTCTATTTCATCGAGGTCAATCCGCGCATCCAGGTCGAGCATACCGTCACCGAACAGGTGACCGGCATCGACATCGTCAAGGCGCAAATCCATATCCTCGACGGCTTCGCCATCGGTACGCCGGATTCGGGCGTGCCGGCGCAGAAGGACATCAGGCTAAACGGCCACGCCTTGCAGTGCCGCATCACCACGGAAGATCCCGAGCATAACTTCATCCCGGACTATGGCCGCATCACCGCCTATCGCGGGGCGACGGGCTTCGGCATCCGCCTCGATGGCGGCACCGCCTATTCCGGCGCGGTCATTACTCGCTTTTACGATCCGCTGCTGGAGAAGGTGACGGCGTGGGCGCCGACGCCGGCCGAGACGATCGCGCGCATGAACCGGGCGTTGCGCGAATTCCGCATCCGCGGCGTGGCGACCAACCTCACCTTCCTCGAAGCGATCATCAACCACCCGAGCTTCGCCGACAATTCCTACACGACCCGGTTCATCGACACGACGCCGGAACTGTTCCAGCAGGTCAAGCGGCAGGACCGCGCGACCAAGCTCATCAATTATCTCGCGGACGTATCGGTCAACGGTCATCCCGAAACGCGCGGCCGGCCGCAGCCGAAAGCCGATGCCGCCGCACCCGTGGTGCCTTACCTCAACGGCAATGTGCCTGATGGCAGCAAGCAGAAGCTCGACGTGCTTGGGCCGGAGAAATTCGCCGCCTGGATGCGCGACCGGAAAGAGGTGCTGGTCACCGACACGACGATGCGCGATGGCCATCAGTCGCTGCTGGCGACGCGCGTGCGCACGCATGACATTGCCGGCATCGCCGGCACCTATGCGCGTGCCTTGCCGCAGCTTCTGTCGCTGGAATGCTGGGGCGGAGCCACTTTCGACGTCGCCATGCGGTTCCTCACCGAGGATCCCTGGGAGCGGCTGTCGCTGGTGCGCGAGGCAGCGCCCAATCTGCTGCTGCAAATGCTTTTGCGCGGCGCCAACGGCGTCGGCTACACCAATTATCCCGACAATGTCGTGCAGCACTTCGTCCGCCAGGCGGCTAGCGGCGGGATCGACCTGTTCCGGGTGTTCGACTGCCTGAACTGGGTGGAGAACATGCGCGTCGCCATGGACGCGGTTGGCGCCGAAGGCAAGCTGATCGAGGCGGCGATCTGCTACACCGGCGACATTCTCGATCCGGCCAGGGCGAAGTACGACCTGAAATACTATGTCGGCCTGGCCGGGGAATTGCAGGCCGCCGGCGCCCATATCATCGCCGTCAAGGACATGGCCGGCCTGTTGAAGCCTTCCGCCGCGCGCGTGCTGTTCAAGGCGCTGCGCGAGGCGACCGACCTGCCGATCCATTTTCACACCCATGATACGTCGGGTCTTTCGGCGGCGACGGTGCTGGCGGCGGTGGAGAGCGACGTCGACGCCATCGACGCGGCGATGGACGCTTTCTCCGGCAACACGTCGCAGCCATGCCTGGGCTCGATCGTCGAGGCGCTGAAGGGCACCGACCGCGATCCGGGCCTGGATCCGCAATGGATCCGGAAAATCTCGTTCTACTGGGAAGCGGTGCGCAACCAGTACGCTGCTTTCGAAAGCGACCTCAAGGGACCGGCTTCGGAAGTCTACCTGCACGAAATGCCGGGCGGACAGTTCACCAACCTCAAGGAGCAGGCGCGTTCGCTTGGGCTGGAGACACGCTGGCACGAAGTGGCGCAGACCTATCACGACGTCAACCTGATGTTCGGCGACATCGTCAAGGTGACGCCGTCGTCCAAGGTGGTCGGCGACATGGCGCTGATGATGGTGAGCCAGGATTTGACTGTTGCCGATGTCGAGAACCCGGCTAGGGACATCGCCTTCCCGGATTCGGTCGTCTCGATGCTGCGCGGCGACCTCGGCCAGTCGCCGGGCGGTTGGCCGGCGCCGCTGCAGAAGAAGGCGCTGAAGGGCGACAAGCCAATCACCGTGCGGCCGGGTTCGCTTTTGAAGACAGCGGACCTCAAGGCCAGCCGCAAGGAAGTCGAACAGAAGCTCGAGCGCAAGATCAGTGAATACGAATTCGCTTCGTGGCTGATGTATCCGAAGGTCTTCGCCGATTTCGCGGCCGCGCAGGAGACCTACGGCCCGGTCAGCGTGCTGCCGACGCCGACCTATTTCTACGGCATGAAGCCGGAAGACGAGATTTTCGTCGACATCGAGAAGGGCAAGACGCTGGTTGTGCGTTGTCTTGCGATCGGCGATGTCGACGAGAAGGGCATGGTCACCGTGTTCTTCGAGCTAAACGGCCAGCCGCGCCGCGTGAAGGTGCCGGACCGTGCGCACGGTGCGTCGGCCGCCAAGGCCCGCCGCAAGGCCGAGCCGGGCAACGAGGCGCATGTCGGCGCGCCGATGCCGGGCGTCGTCTCGGCGCTTTCGGTCGCCGCCGGCCAGGCCGTGAAGGCCGGTGACGTGCTGCTCTCCATCGAGGCGATGAAGATGGAGACGGCGTTGCATGCCGAGCGCGACGGCACAGTCGCCGAGGTGCTGGTCAAGGCCGGCGACCAGATCGATGCCAAGGACCTGCTGATCGCTTTTGGGTAAACAAGGCTGTTGGCCGCGAGGAGCTGTCGGCGTTTGGCGGCAGCCCTTCATGACGCGTCGATAACGGCTTGACCCGCCGCCCCCGGTCGGGCATCGAACCGCTGAATTCGCCGCCGCTCGCTTCCCCGAGTCGCGGCGCCTGACCGACTTTTGGAGAAAAACATGGCCGACGATATCACCGAGACCAGCCAGACTGTTGCCGCCGGCCAGCTGCGTGCCTTCATCGAGCGCATTGAGCGGCTTGAGGAAGAGAAGAAGACCATCTCCGACGACATCAAGGAAGTGTTCGCCGAGGCCAAGGGCACCGGCTTCGACACCAAGGCGATGCGCACGATCATCAGGCTGCGCAAGAAGGACCAGGCCGAGCGGCAAGAGGAGGAAACCATCCTCGACCTCTACAAGGCCGCGCTCGGCATGGTGTAAGACTAACCGGCCGGCGTCCTATGCGGTTGCCGGAGACACGGTTTGAACCATGAGCGAATTCGACTTCGGCGCCCGCCGCGCTTCTGAATTCCGCCATCGCGCCTTCTGGACGCTGTTCGACGAACGGCATCCGGAGGAAAGGGCTCGGCTGGCGAGGCGCGGACCCTGGTTCTGGCAACGCGGGTTGCCCAACTTCGCATTGGTCCTTTCCATGTACGTGGCGCCGGCGCAGAACCATGTCGGCGTCTTTTTCGGCCGCAACGAGAAGTTCGGTGCCACGCAAGCCTGGTCGCGGTTGAAACCGTTCCAACCGGCGATCGAAGACTGGTTGAAGCTCAGGCCGGAACAGAGTTGCGAGGACCTCGGCATCAATTCCATGTGGCGGGTGAACTGCTTTGCCGAGGACAATTGGCCGGCTATGGCCGATTGGCTGGTGACCGAATGCTCGCGTGTCGAGCGTGCCGTTGCCGAAGTCCTGGGGCAGGAGTAGGTCGCCGGTGCGTGCGGACTTCTTCCGCTCGCGCTGGCTTGGCCGGGTGCCGCTGGACCGGCTGTTCTGGCGCGACATGGTGCTCGCAGGCACCGTGATAAACCTTGCGTCCTCGGTGGCCGCGCTCATCCTGCTCGGGCTCAAGCTGCCGCTTGCGCTGGTTCTGGCGGTGCATTTCGCGCCGGTGCCCTACAATATCTTCCTGACCATTTGCGTCTGGCGAACGGTTGAGACATCGGGCGGTGCCAAGGCCTCGCTAATGATGCTGGGCTCCGCGCTCTGGCTGATCGCCACGGCGGTGGTCTGAAGAGAGCGTCACCCGCCGCATACGAAAAAAGGGCGGCCAAAGCCGCCCTTCGTGCGATACAATGCCATGCCGTTCAGGCGGCCGGCTCGAATTTCAGCGCCACGCCGTTGATGCAGTAGCGCAGGCCGGTCGGCGGCGGGCCGTCCTCGAAGACGTGGCCGAGATGGCTGCCGCAGCGGGCGCAATGGCACTCGGTGCGGACCATGCCGTAGCTGCGGTCGACCGTGTTCTCGACAGAACCGGGTACCGGATCGTTGAAGCTCGGCCAGCCGGTGCCGCTCTCGAACTTCAGCTTGGATTCGAACAATGGCTGGTCGCAGCCGACGCAGGAAAAGGTGCCGGCGCGCTTTTCGTAGAGCAAGGCGCAGCTTCCCGGCCGCTCGGTGCCATGGCCGCGCATGACGGCATATTGCTCCGGCGTCAGCCGGGCGCGCCATTCGGCGTCGGTGCGGGTGACGGGATAGGCGTGGGTGTCCATTTGATCTCCTCAGCCTTGGCGGCTCGTTGTTGGTTGCAATCTCTATTCGCAACAAGATAGGCGTTTGTTACGGGTTCGCCCAGTGCCGGCATTCCAGAGCCGAATTCGCCGCATTGGCCTTCTTTCAAGCGCCTGCGCCGCCCCTCACCCGCCCTCACCTGCCCCCCCCGGCATCCTCTCCCCGTAAACGGGGCGAGGGACGCTGCCGTCGGCGATCTCGCCAACCACCAGCGGTGCAGAAAAGGCGCCGGCGTTGCGGCAAGCCCCTCTCGCCCCGTTTACGGGGAGAGATGTCCGGCAGGACAGTGAGGGGCAGCGCCAACCTCCACGATTGGTGATCTCTGAAGCGATAATCCCGCACCTCTCTAAAACTAATGCTTCCTTGAAAGCTCTCTCGTCGCGCCTTCCAGCCCGGCCAACGTCAGGGGGAACATGCGGCCGCCGAAGATATCGCGAATCATCGCGATCGAATGGGTAAAGCCCCAGTTCTTTTCGCTCTCGGGATTGAGCCATACGGCATTCGGCCACTGCCGCAGCAGGCGGCCGAGCCAGACGGCGCCGGCCTCGGGATTCCAGTGTTCCACTGACCCACCCGGATGCGCGATCTCGTAAGGACTCATCGAGGCGTCGCCGACGACGATCACCTTGTAGTCGGGACCGTATTTGCGAATGAGGTCGAAGGTCGGGATCGTCTCGGCGTGGCGACGGCGATTGTCCTTCCACACGCCCTCGTAGAGGCAGTTGTGGAAATAGAAATACTCGAGCTGGCGGAATTCGGCGCGGGCGGCCGAAAACAGCTCCTCGACGCTCTTGATGTGGTCGTCCATCGAGCCGCCGACATCGAAGAACATCAGGAGCTTCACCGCGTTGCGGCGTTCGGGCCGCGTCCGGACGTCGAGATAGCCGTGCTCGGCGGTGGCGTGAATGGTGCCGGGCAGGTCGAACTCCTCCTCGGCGCCCTCCCGTACCCAGCGGCGCAAACGCTTCAGCGCGATCTTAATATTGCGGGTGCCGAGCTCGACGGCATCGTCGAAATTCCTGAACTCGCGCTTGCCCCAGACCTTCACCGCACGACGGTTTCGGCTTTCATGCTGGCCGACACGCACGCCTTCGGGATTGTAGCCATAGGCGCCGAAGGGCGAGGTGCCGCCGGTGCCGATCCATTTCGAACCGCCCTGGTGGCGGCCCTTTTGTTCCTCGAGCCGCTGCTTCAGCGTTTCCATCAGCTTTTCGAAACCGCCGAGCGCCTCGACCAGCTTTTTCTCCTCGTCGGTCAGATGCTTTTCGGCCAGTCGGCGCAGCCACTCCTCCGGGATGTTCGCAACGTCCACCGCATCCGGCCCGCCCAGCGCTTCGATGCCCCTGAAGATATGCGCAAAGACCTGGTCGAAGCGGTCGACATGGCGTTCGTCCTTCACCAGTGCGGTGCGGGCGAGATAGTAAAAACCCTCGACGTCATAGTCGACCAATCCGGCCTCCAGCCCCTCCAGCAGCGACAGATATTCCCGGAGCGAGACGGGAACACGTGCTGCCTTGAGTTCGAGGAAGAAGGGGATGAACATGACCGCCTATCGGTGGCCTTCGATCTTCTCTCGTGCGGCGCTCGCGATAAAGGCGGAACGCGTCAGGCCGCGCCGACCTGCCTCTTCATCGATCGCCGCCAACAGGCCAGCATCGAGCGACAGATTGGCCCGAACAGGGCGTCCGGAGTCGATCAGTACCGGAATCATCACGGCGGATTCACCAGAGGCGCTGTCGATTACCCCCTGTTTGAGTAGCTCAGCAACCGTACTCGATCTTGGCAATGGCAAGTGTTTCGCCAAGCGTGCTTCTGTCCATTCGCGCACAGCGGAGGTCGCATCGGCAATGGCCGCTTCGGGGCTTGCGCCGCCTCCGTGACAACCGGGGAGGTCAGGGACCCGTACGCCCCAGACATCCTCTATGCCATCGAGAATTCCGACATAGTGCGTCATGCGGTTTGTCCTCAAATCCATCCAGCCAGCCGAGCGATCGACCGAGCGACACCGGGAGATTGTTCACGATGACGAGGCACGATGATCATCACCTCAGGCCTGTCCGGATGCTCATACTTGTCGTGCTTGCCGCCGCTGACGCTTACCCAACCATCGCGCAAAAGCCTTGTGACAATCTTGCGCGTGTTGGTTTCGATCAGCGGCATCGGCGTCCTCAACCATGCGCAATATATTGCGTAAATACAGCGGTTTCAATCGTCGATCTTGCTACAATAGATCATATTCGATGAACCCCGTGCGCCGCGCCACATGGTCGTAGAGCTTGCGCGCCGTGGCGTTGGTCTCATGGGTCATCCAGTAGACGTTCTTGACGCCGATCTTGCCGGCTTCCTGCTTGACCGCTTCGATCAATGCCGCACCGATGCCCTTACCGCGCACTTCGGGGTCGGCGAACAGATCCTGCAAGTAGCAGTTGTTTTTCTCAGACCAGCAAGAGCGATGATACAGATAGTGCGTGAGGCCGACAGCCTTGCCGTCGAGGATGGCGACGAAGCCCTTGGGCTCGAACTCACCTTCCGTGAACAGGCGCTTCCAGGTGACCTCATAGACGTCTTCGGGCAGCTTGGTTTCGTAGAAGGTAAGGTAAGCGGTCCAAAGCCGGCGCCAGTCGGCGTGGTCGGATTGAGCGAGCGGACGGACGGTGATCTCGGTCATTTCATTTCCTCCAAAGTCTTCGGATGAACCTGCCTTTCTGTTCTGTGGGCGGCAACGGTCCACAGCGGGGAAAGCGCTACTGCTGCCGCCCTATTGCTGCCTTCTTGCCATGAAGGCCAGGCGCTCGAACAGATGCACGTCCTGCTCGTTCTTCAGCAACGCGCCATGCAGCTTGGGCAGCGCGTTCTTCGGGTCGGCGCGCAGATCTTCCGGCGCAATGTCGTCGGCGACGAGCAGGCGGATCCAGTCGAGCGCTTCGGAGGTCGAGGGCTTCTTCTTCAGCCCTGGCACGTCGCGGATCTCGTAGAACTGGGTGAGCGCCGCCCGCACCAGATTCTGCTTGATGCCGGGGTAGTGGACGTCGACGATTCTGTGCAGCGTATCGACATCGGGAAAGCGGATGTAGTGGAAGAAGCAGCGGCGCAGGAAGGCGTCCGGCAGTTCCTTCTCGTTGTTGGAGGTGATGATGACGATCGGCCTGACCGTGGCGCGGATGGTCTCGCCGGTTTCGTAGACGAAGAACTCCATCCGATCCAGTTCCTGCAACAGGTCGTTGGGGAATTCGATATCGGCCTTGTCGATCTCATCGATCAGAAGCACGACCTTCCTGCCGGCCGCGAACGCTTCCCACAATTTGCCGCGTTTGATGTAGTTCTTGATGTCGTTGAACCTGATATCGCCAAGCTGGCTGTCGCGTAGCCGCGAGACGGCGTCATATTCGTAAAGACCTTGCTGTGCCCTGGTAGTCGATTTGACGTGCCACTCGATCAGATCGAGGCCAAGGGCGGCCGCCACCTGGCGGGCGAGCTCCGTCTTGCCGGTGCCGGGTTCGCCTTTACCAGCAAGGGCCGCTCCAGCGCGATCGCCGCGTTGACTGCCACCATCAGATCCTTGTCGGCGACATAGGACGCCGTGCCTTCGAAACGCATTTTTGCTCCTTGGTTTGCGCCAGACGACCGTAGGCAGCAGGCCTGGTCCGCGCAAGGGTGAGTGGGCGATGGAAAGAATGGCATCTCTCTGTGTGCATCTCACTGGCGCTTGGGGAGTCACGGGCCTATATTGGGGGTGACGGTCTGCGCTTCCCGGCAGGAGACACATTTCCCCGGGGCCTTAACGATCCTTAGGGAGCTGTCCCTGGGAAGACCCGTGGGTTTTCTCACACGGCGCCCACCTACTTTGTAGGCACCCGGGATCGACTTCTCCACCGGTCGTGTGGATCGTCACTTATTGCCTGCATCCGCGCATTTCGGCGGATATTGCGGTAGAAAACGTCGCTCCTAAAACGTCATCCAAATCTGACCTTTCTATCGTCTGGGCATGACCTCCTCAAAAGACTTGAAAAAAGAACTTCGGCTCGGAGCACTCGGACGCCGCGATGCGCTCGACGAGTTCTGGCGGGTGGAGGTCGCCCTTGAAATGGCCGAGACGGCGCGCGATCACCTCGCCGTCGAGCCGGGGCAGATCGTCTCCGGCTTCTGGCCGATGCGTTCGGAAGTCGACGTCCGGCCGCTGATGTTCGCCTTGCGCGAGAAAGGTGCAAGGCTTTGCCTGCCCGCCATCCTCGACAAGACCACCATCGTCTTTCGCGAGCTTGTGCGCGGCGCGCCGATGGTCGAGATGGGCTTCGGTACGATCGGCCCACATGAGCAAGCCGAGGTGCTCGACCCCACGGTGATGCTGGTACCGCTCGCCGCCTTCGATGCGCGCGGCCATCGCATCGGCTACGGCGCCGGCTATTACGACCGCGCCATCGCCAGGCTGGTCGACAAGGGGCAGCAGCCGCGGCTTGTCGGCATCGCCTTCGACTGCCAGGAAGTGGAGCTGGTGCCGAATGAGGAGCACGACGTGGTCCTCACCGAAATACTCACCGAGAGCGGGTTGCGCCGCTTCGCGCCAAAATTGTAGATAGTTTGTTTATCTCTAGATGCGTGATCTTTTCCGAAAGGGCATGCGGCTTTTCAGGACCTAGATGAGACTCCTCTTCCTCGGCGACATGGTTGGCAAGACGGGACGCACGGCGGTTTGGGAACAACTGCCGGGTCTGATCTCGGATTTCGGACTGGATTTCGTCATCGTCAACGGCGAGAACGCCGCGGGCGGCTTCGGCATCACCGAAGAGATCTTTCGCGAGACGATCGCGGCCGGCGCCGATGTCGTCACCACCGGCAACCATGTCTGGGACCAGCGCGACGCGCTGGCTTTCGCGCCGCGCGAGGAGCGCTTCCTGCGCCCGTCCAATTTTCCCAAGGGTACGCCCGGACGCGGCTCCGGCGTCTATATCGCCAGGAGCGGCGCGCGCGTGCTGGTCGCCAACATCATGGGCCGGGTGTTCATGCATCCCGAACTCGACGATCCATTCCAGGCCGGCGAACGCGAGCTTGCCGCCTGTCCGCTCGGCGAGCAGGCGGATGCGGTGGTCATCGACTTCCACGCCGAGGCGACCTCGGAAAAAATGTGCTTCGCGCATTTCGTCGATGGCCGCGCCAGTCTGGTCGTCGGCACCCACACGCACCAGCCGACCGGCGATCACCAGATCCTCAATGGCGGGACCGGTTACATCTCCGACGCCGGCATGTGCGGCGACTACGATTCCTCGCTCGGCATGGACAAGGAAGAGCCGCTCAACCGGTTCTTGTCGAAAGTGCCGAAAGGGCGCTTCGAGGCAGCGACCGGACCGGCGACCTTGTGCGGCGTCGGCGTCGATATTTCCGACCGCACGGGACTGACCGAGAGGATCGCGCCGTTTCGTCGCGGGCCGCGGCTGGAGGAAACCGCACCATCCTTCTGGTTGTAACATTGATATAGGCGCACGCAGTACCTAACTGGCGGCGACACTGCTCTAGATCGTTACAAGAGGGGACGACCTCCATGCAGCTTTTCGAGTTCCTGGCGCCGCATTTTCAATTCGTGTCCGACCCAACGGCCTGGGTCGCGCTGCTGACGCTGGTGGTGCTGGAGATCGTGCTCGGCATCGACAATCTGATCTTCATTTCGATCCTGACCAACAAGCTGCCGGTGGCACAACGGGCCCGCGCCCGTCGGCTCGGCATCTCGGCGGCATTGATCATGCGGCTGGTGCTGCTGGCCACCATCTCCATCATCGTCCAGCTGACGACGCCTGTGTTCACCGCTTTAGGCCACGGCTTCTCGTGGCGCGACCTGATCCTGATCGCCGGCGGCCTGTTCCTCGTCTGGAAGGCGACGAAGGAAATCCACCACACGGTCGACCCCGATGACCACAAGGATACGATGCTCGGCGAGACGCTGCAGATCTCGCTCGCCGGCGCCATCTTCCAGATCCTGCTGCTCGACCTCGTCTTCTCGATCGATTCGATCATCACCGCGGTCGGCATGACCGACGAGATCGCGATCATGTACATTGCCGTGATCGTCGCGGTCAGCGTCATGATGCTGGCGGCCGGGCCGCTGGCGGACTTCATCGCCAAGAACCCCAGCATCGTCATGCTGGCCCTGGGCTTCCTGCTGATGATCGGCATGACGCTGATCGCCGACGGCATGGGCTATCACGTGCCAAAGGGCTACATCTACGCGGCGATGGGTTTTTCCGCGCTGGTCGAGGGGCTCAACATGCTGGCGCGGCGCCGCAAGAAGGCGGGCGGCGGACATTGAGCTATGACCACCAAGGCCGCGAGCGCTGGAACCATCTCGACGCGCTGCCGATCAAGCACATCCACGACCGCTGGATCAGCCAGTATCCCGGCCATGCGCTCGGTATCATCGACCGGCTGAAGCCGGACCTCGAGGCGTGAGCGGTTGTTGCTGCTCTGATCGTGCTTCGCGAACGCGGTGCGGCTGGACGAATTGAGCCGATTTATCTATAAGCCGGCCATTCCGACAGAGAACGCCGTGCTTCCGCGAGTTGCACCCGGGACGCTCTGAAATTTTGAATTCGAGCATTTTTGCGAATATCGGGCAATGTCGCCTGGCCGCAGCATGCTCTAGCCGAACACGACAGGGGTGCCATGGCTGGCCATTCACAGTTCAAGAACATCATGCACCGCAAGGGCCGTCAGGACGCGGTGCGGTCGAAAATGTTTTCCAAGCTGGCGCGCGAAATCACCGTCGCCGCCAAGAGCGGCACGCCCGATCCATCGATGAACCCGCGCCTGCGACTGGCTATCCAGAACGCCAAGGCGGTGTCGATGCCGAAGGACAACATCCAGCGTGCCGTCAACAAAGCCTCGATGGGCGACGCCGAAAACTATGAAGCCGTGCGCTATGAGGGCTACGGCCCAGGCGGTGTCGCCGTTATCGTCGAGGCCTTGACCGACAACCGCAACCGTTCGGCGTCGAACGTGCGTGCCGCCTTCACCAAGGCAGGGGGGGCAATGGGCGAAACCGGTTCGGTGTCGTTCATGTGGGACCGCGCCGGCGAGATCTATTATCCGGCATCGGCCGGCAGCGCCGACAAGGTCATGGACGCGGCGATCGAGGCCGGCGCCGACGATGTCGAATCGGACGAGGAAGGCCACACCATCTATTGCGCGTTCGAGAGCCTTGGCGAGGTGTCGAAAGCACTGGAAGGTTCGCTCGGCGAGGCCGAATCGGTGAAGCCGATCTGGCGGCCGCAGAACAATGTCCCGGTCGACGAGGAACGGGCACAGTCGCTGATGAAGCTGGTCGCCACACTAGAGGACGACGATGACGTTCAAAGCGTCTACGCCAACTTCGAAGTCGACGACGAGACCATGGCCAAGCTCAGCGCGGCGTGAACAAAGCCTGACATGACCGAAAATCCGCTGCCCACCATCCGCATCACCTATTGCACGCAGTGCCAGTGGCTGCTGCGTGCCGGCTGGATGGCGCAGGAACTGCTCTCCACCTTCGGCGCCGATCTCGGCGAAGTGGCGCTGGTGCCCGGCACCGGTGGCATCTTCACGATTTCCTGCAACGACGTGCTGGTCTGGGACCGCAAGCGCGATGGTGGCTTTCCGGACGCGGCCAAGCTCAAGCAGCTGGTCCGGGACGTGATCGATCCGGATCGCGATCTCGGCCATTCCGATCGAAAAACAAAAGCCTGAAGATCGCCGGCCGTCACTAACGTCGCCAGGCCCCGAGAGCGGCGCCAACGGCAATGCCCATGGCTATGCCCGTGGGCAGGTCGTCGAGTGCGGCGCCGATCGCCGCCCCGACGCCCACCCCGATTGCCATGCCGAAGCCCATGTTCGAGTATTGATCCTTCAAGGCGTGTCTCCCGGACGATCCACCTGATCTGTTCAGGCGGAAACCCCATGCCGTCGGCTTCCGCTCGTCGTCAACGCGCGGCGAACCAGAAGGATGCCAGCGCGGCTATGCCGGTGAGAGTACGGACATGGTTCCACATCACCCATTCATCGAGGTAGCGCGCCCATAGGCTAGCGCCTTCGCTGCTGGCTGGATCGACGGCGGCGAGTGCGTCGTTGAGCGGCACGTTGAAGAGCATGGTCACGATCGGGTTGCCGACGATGTAGATCAGCGCGCCGGCAAGCAGCCAGAACGAGCCCGGCTGGTTCCAGCCGATGATCGCGCCGGCGATGAGCACGAGGCAGACCAGGCCGGTGCCGAAAAGCGCGGTCATGAATGCCGGGGTGATGACGGTGACGTTGATCGAATTCATCGCGGCGATGCCGCCTGCTGCCGGCAAGCCGGCGAGCGCCGGCATGACAAAGTTGGAAAAGGCGAAGAACACGCCGCCGACAATGCCCGAGCCTATCGCGGCGATGAAGATCAAGGTGGGGAGAAGTTTCGTGATCATGTCAGTGCTCCATTGGCCGATTGCGGCGGTTTCGGTTGAATGCGCCGCGACGCGGCGACGAGCTGGCTCCTCGGTCAAAACATGAGAAGTCCTCACATTTGCAAAACGTGATAAACCCTCGTATTTAGCGAGTCAAGCAATTTTGTCGGATCGGGAGCCAGTCATGGACGACACCGCCACGCACATGTCCCCCCAGGAACAGATCGCTTCGCCGCGCCGGGCGCCGAGCCAGCAGCGCAGCCGCGAGCGGGTCGAACGCATGCTGGCGGCGGCCTCGGCGCTGATCGCCGAGCAAGGCAGCGATGCCATGCGCATGGGGGAAGTCGCGGAACGGGCGGGGGTGTCGATCGGTTCGCTCTACCAGTTCTTTCCGGACAAGCGCGCGATCATCCGGGCGTTGGCCGAGCGCTACACCGCCGAGAGCCAGGCCTGTAT
Source organism: Mesorhizobium sp. M0587 (assembly GCF_040320945.1). Lineage (NCBI taxonomy): Bacteria > Pseudomonadati > Pseudomonadota > Alphaproteobacteria > Hyphomicrobiales > Phyllobacteriaceae > Mesorhizobium > Mesorhizobium sp. M0587. Next base: position 85,801 of record NZ_JAMYQP010000010.1, on the reverse strand, counting down.
CTCGGCGGCGCTCGCCGGCGTCAGCGACGCCGAAGGCCTGGGCCAAGCGTTTTCGGAACTGGTCGATATCTACTACCGGCTGTTCTTGGCCGAGCCTGTGATGCGCGACATCTGGTCGGGGACGCAAGCCGACAAGGCGTTGCGCCAGCTCGAACTCGCCGACAGCCGGGCCAACGCCGAATTCCTCACAGAGGTGCTCAAGCGGCTGCATCCCAGCGCCGATCCGGTGGCTCTCGACACGTCGGCGTTTCTCGTCTGGCAGATGGGCGAGGCGGCTATGCGGCTGGCGATCTCGGTCGAGCGGCAGGAGGGCGACAGGCTGGTCGCTGCCTACAAGCGCATGGCGCTGCGGGAATTGCTGGACAGGTAGAATGCTCCCCATCTTCCCTCTCGTGGGGAGGGTCGCTGCGAAGCAGCGGGGTGGGGGCGGCGCCAGCCCCCCGGACCTTCGGTCCGACCTCCACAAGGGGAAGGTAGGGCGCGAGCGCCAGCTTGAGGCGAGCCACCTCGTCGCAACAAAAAACCCGCCACCAGGCGGGTTTTTCTGATCTGCGAAAGGCCGGGTGCGGCTTAGAGGCCGAAACCTTCGAAGCGCTTCTTGAACTTCGACAGGCGGCCGCCGCGGTCGAGCAGGGTCTGCTGGCCGCCGGTCCAGGCCGGGTGGGTCGTCGGGTCGATATCGAGGTTCATCGTATCGCCTTCCTTGCCCCAGGTCGAACGGGTCATGTATTCGGTGCCGTCGGTCATGACGACCTTGATGGTGTGGTAGTCGGGATGGATATCGGTTTTCATCGCTCTGTTCCTGGCTTGCCGGCGCGGCTGACGGGCATAAGCCTGCGTCGATGCGCCCCTTTTTAAAACTCGAAGCCGCAGCTATTGAGGAGCCACGGCTTCTAAAACGGTCGGCGAGCCTATACATCAGCCGGAATTGAATCACAAGGCCGCGGCACGCGCATATTGAGGCGCATGGGCTCAAGGCGGCTAGAGGAAACACTGGGATGGCGCAAACCAGCAGCGCAGACGAGCGCCGGCGCTCGCTCAAGCCGCTCAGACGTCTGTTCCCCTATATCGGCCGCTACCGCAAAATGGTTGCCGGCGCCGTCATCTCGCTGACTGTCGCGGCGGTGACGACGCTGGCGCTGCCACTTGCCGTACGGCGGATGATCGACCACGGATTTACGCCTTCCGGCACGATCTTGATCGCCGAATATTTTGCCGCGTTGGTGGCGATGGCCGCGCTGCTGGCGGCGGCGTCGGCCGGCCGCTACTATTTCGTCATCACGCTCGGCGAGCGCGTTGTCGCCGATATCAGGCGCGACGTCTTCGCCCATGTCACCACATTGTCGCCGGCCTTCTTCGACAGCGCACAATCGGGCGAGATCGTGTCGCGGCTCTCCGCCGACACCACGCAGGTCAAGTCGGCTGTCGGCGCCACCGCTTCGGTGGCGCTGCGCAATGTCATCCTTGGCCTTGGAGCCGTGGCGATGATGGTCGTCACCAGTCCGAAACTGTCCGGCCTGGTCATTGCGGCCATACCCGTCGTCGTCCTGCCGCTGGTCGCCTTCGGCCGATCGGTGCGGCGCAAATCGCGGCAGGCGCAGGACACGTTGGCGGAAGCGACCGCCTATGCCAGCGAGCAGATCGGCGCGGTGCGCACGCTGCAGGCCTTCACCAACGAAAAGCTGGTCACCAGCCACTTCTCGGGCGCGGTGGATGCCGCTTTCGAGGCAGCGCGCGCTTCGATCTTCGCGCGCTCGTTCCTCACCTTCTTCGCCATCTTCGCCATCTTTTCCTCCGTCGTGGCGGTGCTGTGGTTCGGTTCGCGCGATGTCCTCGACGGTACGCTGTCACCCGGCACGCTCGGCCAGTTCCTGCTCTATTCGGTGTTCGCCGCCGGCGCGCTCGGCGCGCTGTCGGAAGTCTGGGGCGAACTTGCGCAGGCGGCGGGTGCCGCCGAGCGGCTGACCGAGATCCTGGCCGAGAAGCCGGCGATCCAGGCTCCGGCCGATCCCAAGCCGCTGCCGGCAGCCGCCAAGGGTGCGATCGCTTTCGACGCCGTATCCTTCTCTTATCCGGCAAGACCCGATCGCGCCGCCGTGCATGGCTTGAGCTTTGAGGTAATGCCCGGCGAGACGGTGGCGATCGTTGGTCCGTCGGGCGCCGGCAAGAGCACGGTCTTTTCGCTGATCCTGCGCTTCTACGATCCGGAAACAGGCAGGATCCTGATCGATGGCGTCAACGTGCGCGAAGCCGATCCTGCTTCGGTTCGCGCGCGCATCGCCATCGTGCCTCAGGACGTCACCATTTTCGCGGCAAGCGCGCGCGACAATATCGGCTTTGGCCGGCCGGGGGCCAGCGATGCCGAGATCGAAGCGGCGGCCAGGGATGCGCTGGCCGATGAATTCATTCTCAAGCTCGACAAAGGCTATGCCAGCCAGCTTGGCGAGCGTGGCGTGACGCTCTCCGGCGGCCAGCGCCAGCGGGTGGCGATCGCCCGCGCCATCCTGCGCGACGCGCCGATCCTTTTGCTCGACGAGGCGACTTCGGCGCTCGACGCCGAGAGCGAGACGCTGGTGCAGACGGCACTTGAGCGGCTGATGCGGGGCCGCACCACCATCGTCATCGCCCACCGCCTGGCAACGGTGCTGAAGGCCGACAGGATCCTGGTGATGGATGGCGGAAGCATCGTCGAGGAAGGCACGCATCAGAGCCTGGTGACCAAAGGCGGCATCTATGCGCGGCTGGCCAAGCTGCAGTTCGAAACCGGCGCCAGCGCCTTCAGGGGCGCGGCCGAGTAAAGAAGGCGTCAGCTGGCTCGCCAATCCTTCAGCAGCACGACGCTGCCAAACTGCGAGGCCTTGGCAAAGTGGCGCTGATCGGCCGTGACAAAGGTGGCGCCGCGTTCTATCGCCATTGCGTGATAGATGCTGTCGAACAAGGTAGGATAACCATTGCCGGGCACGGCTGATGTGGCAATTTTCTCCGCCGTTGCCAGATCCTGCGCCGTCGGCTCTTCGATCGCTAGCCCCAGTTCTCGAAATTGGTCGAAAAGCTGGCCAACCGTCGCGAGCGGCAATTCGACGTGCAACGCGGCCGAAAGAGCCTCGTACAGCACCACCGACGGAGCAAGATAACCTTGGCCCTGGTCCACCATGTGATCAATCAAGTTCCGAGCTGCCTCGCTGTCTTCTTCCTGCTTGAAAGTTTCACGAAGACGGAAGCGTCGACGACGATCATTTCCTGGGGCCGTTGAGGGTGTCAGGGGATCGGCCGTCCCACTTCACGCGCTGGGCGTGCAGAAAGTCGGTGGTACTTTCGCTTTTGGGGTGGGCTCCGCGCGGCAGGTCATTCAGGGTTTTCTTGAGGCGCTTGACGGCGACTGCGCGCAACGCTTGATCGATTGCGGTTTCCACGAAACGTGACCTTTCGCTTTTTGGAACTTCGTCCTCAAGCCGGTTCTTTATTTCTGCGGCGATCGAAAAAGTAGCGCGCTCCTTTGGAGGGGAAATTCCCACGATGCGTTCTCCCAATTCCTCACACTAAAATATATGCGCTGAGGATATGAAACGCTAATGCGGCTCACGCGGCTCCATAGCGTTTGCGTAAATGTTCGGTGAAATACACGGCGTTGAGCTTTTCGCCGGTGGCGCGTTCGAGCAGGTTTGGCGTCGACCAACGTGATCCCTGCGACCAGATTCTGTCGCGCCGCCAGGCGTTGATCGCTTCGAAATTGCCTTTGGCAAGATCGTCGTCCGTGGAAGCATGCTCGCGCGTCAACGCCGCCCATTGCTGTGCCGCCATCATCGCGCCAAGCGTGTAGGAGGGGAAATAGCCGAAGGCAGCACCCGGCCAATGCACGTCCTGCATCGGCCCGTCGGCGGGATTGTCGAGGGTTGAGAGGCCGAGATAGTCGCGCATCTTGGCGTCCCAGGCCTCGGGCAAGTCGGCCACCTCCAGCCTGCCCGAGACGAGTTCCTGCTCCAGCTCGTAGCGCAGGATGACATGCAGCGGGTACGTCACCTCGTCGGCATCGACACGGATCAGGCCGCGCTCGACATGGTGGACATGCGGCAGGATGTCGTCGAGCGACCAGGCTTCGCCGAGATGCTTTTCCACGACCGGCAATGCCCAACGCCAGAAGGCGGGATTGCGCCCGATCTGCTTTTCAACGAACAGGCTCTGGCTTTCATGCACCGCCATGCCGCGCGCCTTGCCGAGCGGCCAGTGCGACCACGCCTTCGGCAGGTTCTGCTCGTAGAGTGCATGGCCGGTCTCGTGCAGCACGCCCATCAGCGCCGACAGGAAATCGGAAGTCTTGTAGCGGGTGGTGATGCGCACGTCGCTAGGCACACCGCCGCAGAACGGATGGTGCGACACCGACAGCGAGCCGTGCGTCAGGTCGAAGCCGACCGCCGCCATCATGGCAAGGCCGAGTTCGCGTTGGCGGTCGATCGCATAAGTGCCCGAAAGCGGCTTCAGTGGATGCTTGCGCAGCCGCGCTTCCTGGATCGCCAATGCTTCCGGCACGAAGCCTCTCAGGAAACTCTTCAGGTCGGCGAACACAGGAGTGATGTCGGCGGTGCGGTTGCCGGGGTCGTACTGCTCCATCAGCGCGTCGTAGGGGGCGAGACCGAGCACGTCGGCACGCAGAGCCGCTTCTTCGCGCACCAGCGCCACCACGCCCTCGAGCGCAGGCTGGAAGCCGGCCCAGTCGTTCTTGGCGCGCAGGTAGCGCCACAATTGCTCGCAACGCATGCGCGCCGTCGTCTGGCGTTCGACGAATTCGACCGGCAGGCAGGTCAGGTTGGTGTATTGCCGCCGCAGCTCGGCCAGGGCAGCCCGCTGCTGGTCGTCGAGCACCTCGCCTTCGGCCGCGGCGATCCAGTCGGCGATCTCCGGCGCGGTCGCCCTTGTGTGATACATGCCGGCCAGCGCCGACATCGCCTCGGCGCGCTTCTCGCCGCCGCCGACGGCCATGTGGGTCGCTTCATCGGCGCCGAGGATGGCCAGCGCATGCTCAAGAGCTTCGAGCTTGTGGCCGAGGTCGTCGAGTTTCTGAAAGGACATGGCTGCTTCCGTGATTGGGGACGGCGCGAAAAGATACCAACGCAAGAGCGTTTGCAACCCTCGGGCGCCGCTCGTCATATGCGTCTTGCGCTGGCGAGCCGACGCGTGAAATGCTGCCGACGACACATGAAGGGGGAACGGAATGGTCGGCAACATCCTGGTCGGGCTCGTGGCCTTGATCCATGTCTACATCGTCTACCTGGAGATGGTGCTGTGGGACACGCCACGCGGACACAAGACGTTCCGGTTGACGCCGGAATTCGCCAGCGCCTCGAAAGTGCTCGCCGCCAATCAGGGCCTCTACAACGGATTTCTCGCCGCCGGCCTGATCTGGGGGCTTTACCTCGGCGCGGCCGGTTTTCAGGTCAAGGTTTTCTTCCTGGCTTGCGTGGCCATTGCCGGCCTCTATGGCGCCGCCACGGTCGGCCGCAAGATCCTGTTCGTCCAGACCGTGCCGGCGGTGGTCGCCCTGATTGCGGTGTGGCTCGGCTGGTAGGGAAAAGGACGCCCGCGGGACCAGGGCCTTGCCGGCATCGATTTACGCCCTAGACATGAACCGACGCACAAATTCGCGTGACACTACGCGATGACAGATCAACGTTCGGTGAGCTTCAGTTCAATACGGCGGTTCTTGTTGCGCGCCTCTTCGGTGTCCGCGGGGTCGAGCGGCTGGAACTCGCCGAAGCCGGCGGCGACCAGCCGGTTGGCCGGCACGCCGTTCTCGATCAGGAACTTGACCACCGAGGTCGAGCGCGCCGTCGATAGCTCCCAGTTGTCGCGATAACGGCCGGTGCCCGACAGCGGCTTGTTGTCGGTATGGCCGTCGACCCGGAGCACCCAGTTGATCTCGGGCGGGATCTCTTTTTGCAGTTCTATGATGGCGTCAGCGAGCTTTTTCATCTCGACCTTGCCGGCGTCGTTGATCACCTCGGAGCCGGTCGGGAACAGCACCTCCGACTGGAAGACGAAACGGTCGCCGACGATGCGGATGTTCTCGCGGTCGGCGAGAATCTCGCGCAAGCGGCCGAAGAAATCCGAGCGGTAGCGATTCAGTTCCTGCACACGCTGCGCCAGCGCCACGTTCAGGCGGCGGCCGAGATCGGCGATCTTGGTGTTGGAATCGCGGTCGCGGGCTTCGGAAACGTTGAGCGCATCCTCGAGCGCGCCGATCTGCTTGCGCAATGCGGCGATCTGCTGGTTGAGGATCTCGACCTGGCTCAGCGCCTGCTGGCTGATCTGGCGCTGGCTGTCGAGTTCGCCCGAAAGAGCCGTCGCGCGCTGGTTGGCGGCGTCGCCGGCGCCCGCGCCTTGCGCCAGCAATTGTTCGAGGCGGCTCTTTTCGGCTTCCGCCGCCGACAGCGACGCCTGCAGATTGGCGAGCGAATCCTCCTTGTCCTGCGCCGTCGAGCGCTCAAGCGCCAGCAGTTGGGTCAGTTCGTTGATCTGCGAGTTGAGGCGCGAGAGCGCCGTGTCCTTGCCGGAAATCTCGCGGCCGAGCAGGAACTGCGCCAGCACGAAGACCGTGAGCAGGAACATGATGGCCAGCAGCAGCGTCGACAGCGCGTCGACGAAACCCGGCCAGTAATCGATGCGGCGGTCGGTACGCCGGCCCCTGGCGAGCGCCATGCTAATGGACCCCGGGCTTCTTCAGGGCGTCGGCGATCTTTTCCAGCGTGGTGCGCATGGCCTTCTGTTCATCGGACTGGGCCTCGACCCAGTCGCGCATGATCTGCTGCTCGGAGCGCATGTTCTTGACCAGGCCGGAAATGCCGTCGGCGAGATTGGCCATCGCGGTGGCGACGCGCGGGTTCGAGCCGCCGCCGTTCTCCTGCATGCTGCGCAGTCTCTCCGACAGCAGGCGGATCTCGTCGGAAGGTTCGGTCCTGGCCGAGTCGGAAACGATGATGTCGGACGACAGATCGGTGACCGAGGACAGCCAGTTTTCGAGCTCGGTGTAGAAGCGGGTCTGGGCGCGGCCGGCCTGCAGATCGAGGAAGCCAAGCACCAGCGAACCGGAGAGGCCGAACAGGGAGGACGAGAAGGCGGTGCCCATGCCGGCCAGCGGCGCCGACAGCCCCTGCTTCAGCGAATCGAGCACCGCGGCCGCGTCACCTGTGCCGGGATCGAGCGATTCGATGGTTTCGCGGATCGAGCCGATCGTGTTCAACAGCCCCCAGAAGGTGCCGAGCAGACCGAGGAAAACCAGTAGGCCGACGAGATAGCGCGAGGTGTCGCGGCTTTCATCGAGACGCGTGGCGATGGAATCGAGCATCGTCCGCATCGAACTGGTCGAGAAGGCCATGCTCGCGGAGCGTCCGATCATCGCCTTCATCGGTGCCAGCAGCACCGGTTCGATGGTCTCGGAGCCGGCGCGGAAAGAGTTGACCCACCGAACTTCGCGAAACAGTCGCCCGACTTGGACGAAGGCCAGCAGGATACCGACGACGAGCACGCCGACGATCAGGCCGTTCAGCCCAGGATTGGTTACGAAAGCGGTCGAGATCTGGCGGGTCAATATAGCGGCAATAAACGCCACTATGGCCAGGAAGATGACCATGGTCAGCAGGAAGACCTGCGGGCTCGACAGTTTATGTGGATCGTAGATCAGGACGTCGGAGCGTCTGCCCATGCCGAAGGATCTGAGAAAAGCCATCCGTGCCCCGTTTCCGATGCCGCTGCCGCCGATCACGTAATTCGCGACTCTAAACGGAATTGTGACCAAATTGAATGGCGCTGGCAATATTGCCAGTTAGAGCGCCAGGGCAACGAATCCCGGTTAACGGGCTGCTCTGGAGCGTTGCCGGCGCGTTGGTTGAGAAGCATCAAACGAAAGACCTGCCTGTGCCGCGGGTCCTTGGCGCAAATCTGCACCATGGGCAAATATGTACCATAGCTGCACTCACCCTGTCAAGAAAAAATTCCTATCATGAAAAGCTGCGGGCGCAAAAAGCTGTCGGCACCGCCGTGTTGTCCGTCGTCAGCATTTTTTCTAACCTGGAGTTCGGAGTCCTGGGCAGGCTGCCGAGATCGCGTGCACCATCAGAGGTGATTGATGACCAGGCAGTCGACCATGGCTGCCAGATGCAGGCCGGCGCCGGTGACGACGAAGCCGTGCCACAGCGCATTGTGGAAGCGCAGCCCCTTCCAGGCGAAGAAGATGACGCCGCAGGAATAGACGATACCACCGGCGACGATGAGCACGATCGACGTCGTCGGCAGCGTCTCGACGAGCGGCCTGACCAGGATGATGCCGCTCCAGCCGATGGCGAGATAAAAGAGAATGGCCAGCCGGTCGAAGCGGCCGGGGAGAAACACCTTGATGGCGATGCCCGTTGCCGCCGCTGTCCAGACCAGGACGATCATCCAGCTGGCCAGCGGGGAACCGTCGAGCTGGGCGAGAAAAGGCGTGTAGGTGGCAGCGATCAGAAGATAGATCGCGGCGTGATCGAAACGCCGCAGGACCCATTTGACCGGCGACGACACCGGCCACAGATTGTAGGCCAGCGATACCGAAAGCACGGTGAGCAGCGAAACGACATAGAAGGCGGCGGCGATATATTCGCCAGGTCCGACCCGAAACGCCGCCAAGGCCAGCAGCGTCGAGCCGGCCGCGATCGCCAGCACGATGCCGACGGCGTGGACGATGCCGTCGGCGATCATCTCGGCGCGCGAATAGTGCCAGCGTCCGATGAACGGGATGTCGATGTCGGGGGTGGGCCTGATGTCGTTCACTGCCGTGTTCCTGCGCCGCCCATCGCAATCTGGGCGCTCGCCGGGCAGTATTTCAAGTCTTGTTTGCGGTTTTACGACTGCGGCGCTTCAGCGCGGCGGCCGGTCAGCGCGACGTGAGCGGTCTTTTTACCGTCTTGAGCAAAGCGCGCTGGATCACTTCGTTGCCGGCGACCACCGAGCCGTTGTCGAGCATGTCCTGTCCGCCATCCATGTCCGAAACGAAGCCACCGGCCTCGCGGATCAAAAGCAGGCCGGCGGCCATATCCCATGCGGCCAGGCCGGTTTCCCAGAAGCCGTCCATACGTCCGGCGGCGACATAGGCGAGATCGAGCGAAACGGCACCCATGCGACGGACGCCGGACACTTCCGCCATGACATTGCGCAGTTCGACGAGGAAATTGCCGTGATGGCCGCGTCCCAGATGCGGCACTCCGCAGCCGACCACGGTGTCGACCAGCTTGGTGCGACCGGCGACGCGCAAGCGCCGATCGTTCATGAAGGCACCGCCGCCGCGCTCAGTGGTGTAGAGTTCGTCCATCGCCGGATTGTAGATGACGCCGGCAACGATCTGGCCCTGGCGCTCCAACGCGATCGAGACCGCGAAGAGCGGAATGCCATGCAGGAAATTGGTGGTGCCGTCGAGCGGGTCGACGATCCAGCGGTGCTGGCTGTCATCGCCTTCGACCACGCCGCGCTCTTCCATCAGGAAGGAATAGCCGGGCCGCGCCTTCGACAGTTCGGCAAAGACGATGTCCTCGGCCTTGCGATCGGCCTGGCTGACATAATCGCCCGGCCCCTTCATCGAGACCTGCAGGTTCTGGACCTCGCCGAAGTCGCGCGACAGCGAGCGGCCGGCCTTCATTGCGGCCTGGACCATGACGTTGAGAAGGGCTGAGCGTGCCATATTGTTGAAACTCCAAAAGCCTGGGGTGGATCAACCTAAATTGGATCGCGGCCCGGCTTCATCTGCTTGTCTTTTCACGCATGATCTTGCCCGAAAGTCTGCAACTTTTTGCTGCGCTGACCTTCGGTTCGAGATCATGCTCTAGTCGGCGCGGCGCACATACGTGATTTCGTTGGTGTCGACGATGATGCGCTCGCCGGCGCCGATGAATGGCGGCACCAGCACCCGGATGCCGTTTTCCAGAATCGCCGGCTTGTAGGAAGATGCCGCCGTCTGGCCTTTCACCACCGGATCCGCCTCGGTGATGGTCAGCGTGACATAGTCGGGCAACGAAATGCCGATCGGCCTGTCCTCATAGAGCTGGACCGTCACCATCATGCCGTCCTGCAGGAAAGCGGAGCGATCGCCGACGAAATCCTTGTTCAGTTCGAGCTGTTCATAGCTCTGGGTATCCATGAAGACCAGCGCCTCGTCCTGTTCGTAGAGGAAGGAAAAATCCTTCAGGTCAAGCCGGATTTGCTCGACCGTCTCGGCCGAACGGAAGCGTTCGTTGAGCTTGGTGCCGTTGATGAGGTTCTTCAGCTCGACCTGGTTGTAGGCGCCGCCCTTGCCGGGCTTGACGGTGTTGGTCCTGACCGCCACCCAGAGGCCGCCATCGTGCTCGATGACGTAGCCGGGACGGATTTCGTTGCCATTGATCTTGGCCATGATGGTGTGATCCGGGAGTGAGATTTTCGCGGAGAGCGCGATTTGCGGCTCCCAAGACCACAAAACACCCGAAGAGGCAAGCTGAGGCTGAGCGACCGTGCCGTGCAAAGGATCAGTCGAAGCGTGGAATGGTGCCGCGCTGCGGTGTCTTGTCCTGCGAGAAATCGAGCATGACCTCATCGACGTAACACCAGCCCCAGGTCTCGGGAGGGTCATAGGCTTCGATGATGGGATGGCTGGTCGCATGGAAATGTCCGGTGGCGTGGCGGTTCGGCGAACTGTCGCAACAGCCGACATGGCCGCAGGTCCGGCAGAGCCGCAGGTGCACCCACCAGGAGCCGATCTCCAGGCATTCCTCGCAACCCTCGGCACTGGGCGTCACCTTGCGGATGGAGTCGCGATGCGTGCATTGCTTGCCATGCGGAGCCATGTTGTCCTTTCCTCGCTGCCAGCGGGTGCGATGCGCCACAGGCACCGTCGATTTACCGATTGATAACCGCACCAACCGCCTCGGCAATAGCATCGGCGACCGTTGCCAGCCGCTGGATGTGTGGCGACCGCATGATAACGACCTGCATGGAAAGGTCGAGATTTTCCGTTTCGACCAGCACAACACCCTCCGGCATATGTTGCCGGAGAAGGCGCTCAGGCATCAGGCCGAGGCCATGGCGGCGGCCTTTCACCATGTCGAGCAGGGCTCACCCTTCGGCAAGGTCGTCCTCGATACGCGGTGATTTCGCGCACCGCCGTCAGGGCAGGCGGTTAGCCTTCTGCAACGCCTGCTTGGTCTGGTCGTCGCTCAGTCCTTGCAGAAAATCGTCCATCTGCGGATCGATGAGGCCGGCGCGGCGGGCGACGATGTACCAGGCGCCGGCAAGCACGAGATCCGGATCGGTGCCGATGCCGCCCATATAGAGTTTTGCCAGGCGGTTCTGGGCGGCGACATTGCCGCCTTCCGCCGCCTGCTTCATCCAGCCGAAGGCCGATTTCAGGTCGCGTCCCCCGCCGCGTCCCTCGATCATCCAGGCGGCGAGATCGATCTGCGCCGTGTCGTAGTTCTGCCGTGCCGCCTGCGCCAGCAGGCGCCGTGCCTGTGCGTCGTCGCGCGGTTTGCCGCCGACGCCATTGGCGTAGATCTGCGACATCGCATATTGCGCATCGGCGAGGCCGGTCGCGGCGGCGCGCTCATAATAGGAAACCGCTTTGGCCAAGCCCGCGTCGCCGGGATCCTGCTGGACCAGCATCTGCGCGAAATTGAACTGCGCCAGCCGGTTGCCGGCTTCGGCGGCGGCCTGCATCAGCGCGTAGGCCTCCTTCTCGTCTTTCTTGACGTAGCGGCCGTCGAGCAGCATCAGCGCGTACTGGAACTGCGATTCCGGCACGCCCTGTTCGGCGGCGAGAGCATACCATTTCGCTGCTTCAGCTGAATTCAACGGCACGCCCAGCCCGCGCGACAATATCTCGGCCACCAGCGTCTGTGCCGCCGGGTCGCCATTTTGCGCCCGAACCAGTGCGAGGTTGTAGGCCGTCTTGTAGAGCCCGCGCTGGAAGGCGCCATAGGCAGCGTCAGCCGGCTTGGCGCCGAAGCGATCGGGATTGACCGCGTCGACCGTCGGCAGCGGGGCCGGCTCGGTCGTGGTGGCGGGCTGCGGCAGCTGCTTTTCGATCGGCTTGTCGGCGTGGGCGCCGGCAGCCGGCTTGGGCTGCGGCAGGGGAATCGTTTCGGCAGCGGCGGTCTGGATCATGACCGCGGCAAGCAGGACCTGAAGGGGGAACGTTGCCGCAGCCACGTCAATCCTCGAAGCGTGGCGCGGTTTCGTCGAGCAGGGCGTTGGCGCGGGCGATCGCCGCTTTCGGATCGACGCCGTCGGCGAACACCGCGCTCGACAGCGCGACGAACTCGGCGCCGGTGGCGGCGACTGCTTCTACGGAGGCGAGATCCGACCCGGCCATGACGATGCAAGGGATCTGGATCATCCGCGCCCACCATTCGCCCAGCGACAGGTTGCGCGGATGCGGCTCGGGCTTGTTGTCGTATCCGAAGCGGCCGAAGAAGATGTAGTCGGGCCTGGTTTCACCGAGTTCGAGCGCATCGTCACGCGTCTTGGCGCCGCCGGCGCCGACCATCATTTTTGCCTGCAAGTGCTCGATCGTCTCGGCGAGTTCGGCCTTGGAGACCTCGACATGGATGCCGTCGGCCTGGACGCGGCCCGCTATGCGGGTGTCGCCGGCGATGATGACAGCCACGCCCGCTCCCTGCGCTGCCGGCACGATCTGTTCGGCAAAGGCCTGGAAGGAAGCCTCGTCCATGCCGTTCTCGGGCAGGATCAGCGAGGCGACGTCGCCGCCTTCGAACGCGGTCGCGATGCGGGCCGCCGACACGCCAGGCGGCGCGATCAGCACGATGCGACAGCGATTGGGGGGCGTTGCGTCATTCATGGTTGTTCGGTCCCGAGTTTCGCCTATGCCGGGCGAAGATGGTTGGATTGCGGCATAGAGCAAAGTGCCCGCTTTGAACAGGCGGGCAAGCGGGATCGTGATTTGGCCGGCGCTCAGCCGCCGGGCTGCGTCATTTGATGCTGCGTCATTTGATCGGGTGCGGGCCCACGGTGGACGGTCTCGGTTTCCACAGCTTCCAGCCGAGATTCATGCCGGCGGCGGCGATCAGGATGGCGGTGGCGCCGACGATTTGGGTTGGATGCAGCCGATGGCCGAAAGCCACCACATCGACCAGAATGGCGACGACGGGATAGATGAAGGACAACGATCCCTGAAGATGCGTCGGGAGCTTCTGGATGGCACCGTACATCAGGATGTACATCAGGCCGGTGTGGACGATGCCGAGCGTCGCCAGCATGGCCCAGCTCCACGGGTCAGTGGGAAGCTGCGAAAGTTTGGCGAAGGGCGCCAGCATGACGACGCCGACACAAACCTGGATAAGCGCTATCAAATGCGGCGGCGTGCCCTTGAGCTTTTTGGTGACGATTGCCGCGACGGCCCAGAAGAAGGCCGCGGCCAGCGCCATCAGGATGCCGGCAAAATAGTTCGTGCCGACATCACCGGCATCGGGCGCGGCTTGAATGATCAGCACCATGCCGGCGAAGGCGATGGCCAGCCAGGTCAGCTTAGTCAGGGTCAGCCGCTCGGCGAAGAACAGCGCGCCGAAGCCGACCAGCATGAAGGGCTGCGTGTTGTAGACAGCGGTGGCGATCGAGATCGACGCGCGCGAGAAGGCGCTGAACAGGAGCAGCCAGTTGATAACGATGGCGGCGCCGCCGAGCGCGGCGATGCCGATGACACGCAGCGACAATCTGTTTCGCAGCAATCCCAGCGACGCGCAGATGACGAGCAGCGTCAGCGCGCCGAATGCACAACGCCAGAACACCACATCCATGATCGGCTGGCCGGACAGGATGACGAACCATCCGATCGTTCCCAGGATCGCCATTGCGGCGGACATTTCGATCGTGCCACGCGCTGTCTCGTTCACAACAAACCCTCCGAATTCTTCGATGCCGGATAATCTCATGCCGTTGCGGCGCTTTCCATCGAATTAGAAAGGTGATAGCGGTGAATGGCCTAATCATATTAGGCTAAGGTCGCGAATTTGTGAGGAATGTAAAATGCTGGACGATCTCGACCGAGGTCTGCTCGAAATCCTGGTCAAGGATGCGCGCACTTCATTGAAGGACCTGGCCAGCCAGGTCGGGCTGTCGTCGCCAAGCGTTTCGGAGCGGCTTCGCCGGCTTGAGGAGCGCGGCGTCATCCGGGCGTTCACCGTGGAGATCGATCCGCTGGCGCTCGGTTACACCTTGCAGGCAATCGTGCGGATCCGGCCTCTGCCGGGCAAGCTGCATATCGTCCAAAAGCTGATCGAGGAAATCCCCGAATTCGGCGAATGCGACAAGGTGACGGGCGACGACTGCTTCGTCGCGCGTCTGTTCGTGCGCTCGATCGGCGACCTCGACGGCATTCTCGACCGCATCGCCGACAAGGCGGAGACCAGCACCGCCATCATCAAGGCGCAGCCGATCCGGCGCCGGCCGCCACCGCTTGAGGCAGCCTCGCCTCGCGACCGGGCCAAGGTCTTGCAGACTTCCTGAACAAGACCAGGTGAACCGGCCTGGCTTCAGGGCTCAGTGCCGGATCGTTTGCTGCGGCCATGCCTGTTTTTGCTGTCGCTCCGCTCGGCAATCTGGGTTATTCAGGCGTTGACGCGCTTTCCCTCCAGACCAGTTCCTCCCATGTCAGGCCTGCTTTCAGATCCGTGGTTCTACGCGGCTGCCATTCCGGCGGTCGTTCTGGTCGGCCTGTCCAAGGGCGGCTTCGGCGGCGCTGTCGGTTTCGTCGGCGTGCCGCTGATGGCGCTGACCATGCCGCCAGTGCAGGCGGCGGCGATCCTGCTGCCCATCCTGTGCCTGATGGACATCGTCTCTGTGTGGACATGGCGGGGTATCTACGACCGCAAGATGCTGGTCGATATGATGCCGGGCGCGGTCATCGGCATTGGACTGGGATGGCTGACGGCCGCACTGGTCACCGAAGAGGCGGTGCGCCTCATCGTCGGCGCCGTCGCCATCATCTTCGTGCTGCGCTGGCTCTATTTGCAGTTTCGCCATGGCGCCGGCCACGCAGCCGAACCCAACCGGGCGGCCGCCGCCCTGTGGGGCACGGTCGCCGGTTTCACCAGCTTCGTCGCCCATGTCGGCGGCCCGCCCTTCCAGGTCTACGCGCTGCCGATCCGGCTCGATCCCAAGGTGTTGTCGGGCACCGCGGCGATCTTCTTCGCGGCCACCAATGCGCTGAAGCTTGTGCCCTATTTCGCGCTCGGCCAGTTCGACACCGCCAATCTGACGGCTTCCGCCGTGCTGATGCCGCTGGCGCCGCTGGCGACCATTGCCGGTGCGTGGCTGGTGCGGCGGATGCGGCCCGAGATTTTCTATCCCTTCACCTACGCCACGGTGGCCGTGGTAGCGGTCAAGCTGCTGTGGGACGGCGTTGCCGGCCTGATGTAAGCGGGTGAGGCGGCCGCAGCCGCACTCACCATAGGGGCGGCATCAGGCAGGGCTCGGCACGAGACGACGGTTGCCGCCAAGGGCCAGCGTGGCGCCCGCCACGACGACCAGCGCCATGCCGGCGAGGATGGCGATGTCCTGCGCGGTCGGCTTGAGCACCATATCGGCGACGATCACCAGCATCACCGCGTAGTCGAACCGCGCCGTGCTCATCATGCGCTGCGCGATGGCGAGAGCGGCCGGCGTTACACCCTCCTTGGCGATCATCGCGCCCATGCGTTCGCCGGTTGGCTTGAAGATGAACATGCCGATCGAAAACGTTGTGGCGTAGCCGACCAGACCGATGATGATCCACAGATCGGAGAAGCCGACCCAGAAGCCGCACATGATGAGGCCGAAGATCAGGGTCAGCATCGACAGCGGCGCGAAGAACGTGCCGCCCAGCCGCCCGCTGGCGCAGATCGCCTGCAGCTTGTCCTCGATGTTGTCCGCGCGTTCGGCGAGCATGCCGAGCAGGAACAGCACGAAGCCGCCGCCGACCCACAGAATGGCCGAGACGACGTGGAGGAATTTGACGATAGAATACCAGTCCATGAGTTGCTCCTGAGGTGTTTCTGGTGGGCTTGGGTGGAGCTGATTTGCTCCAGCCGTCAGAGGAACGGGCGTTTAGCGTGGCGCGTGTTTCGGAACGATGTCGCGAAAATTCGGCTCTGTTTCCGGTTTCCCCGCCAACGGAAAAGGCCGCTGAGATAACGAACGCGCAACCTCATTTTCTGCTAATATGCAAAGCGTCGGGAGGGGTCGGCGCGACGTCGTCCAGAAATAGTGCCGTTGCGAGTGCGCCGACGCCGGAGTCCGGTGGCGACAACAATCGCCTGACGATCAACCCATTCCCGAAAACGGGAAAAGGCAATTCGAGGGGAACATATATGCAAGGGGTAGCACGAAATTTCTTCACACTGGCCATCATCTATTCGTTGTGCGGCATGGCGCTCGGCCTGCACATGGCGATCAGCCAGGATCATGGCCAGATGCCGACGCACGCGCATACCATGGTCGCCGGATGGCTGATGTCGCTGGTCTTCGCCTTCTTCTACCATCTGTTTCCAGCGGCCGGGCAAAAGACGCTCGCGCTCGTTCACTTCTGGCTGACGGCGGTCAGCGGCATCGGGTTGCTGATCGGCCTCTATTTCCTGCTCGCCGGCAATGCCGCGATCGAACCGCTGGTGGCCGCCTCTTCAATGGGCTTCTACGCTGCCATGCTGCTGTTTGCCGTCATCTCCCTGCCGACGGTCTGGAAGACGGCCTGAGCTGAGCTGGAATGAGCGTTGGTGCTGTGCTGTTACGGCACAGATCGGGAGGTTTGGTCAAAAAACATCGGCGCCGTTAAGCATTCATTAAGCTTTACAGGTGTTTACTATGTTCATCCAGTGATCTGGATTCTTACCGAGTGGTTGGAGCCACTTTGTTTGACGCCTCCCTGTTAAACTCCTGAGAGCCGCCTTATCCGCGGCTCTTTTTTTGTCCGCATTCCAGCGGTAGCCGCGCACTGGCTCGCCGTTAACCTTCTGTTAAACATGTGCTTGCCTTCGCCCACGACGAAGCGCATTTTCAAGCCTCAGTCATATAGGGTGCCGGACGTAACCGCAGGGGCCGAATCGCCCGGTTGCAAGTGCAGGGGCGTATCAATGAACGAGCTTTCGAAGGGCAGTGAAAAAACCGTCAAGCTGGCGGAACGCCGGGTTTTTTCGCACTCCTTCAAGCCGCTTTACCAGGAGGGCATGGGCCTGGTCGAACAGGCGGCGGAATATCTCGACGGCAAGGGCCGCGCCGAGGCGAAGAAGCTGTCCAGGCTGGCGGCTACGCTCTATGCCGCCGAATCGATGCGGCTGACCACCAGGCTGATGCAGGTTGCTTCCTGGCTGCTTTTGCAGCGCGCGGCGAATTCCGGCGAAATGACCCGCGACCAGGTCGCGTCGGAAAAATCCAAGGTGCGCCTCGACACCGCTTCCGCCCATGACGAAGCCGTCGGCTGGGCCGAACTGCCGAAGGATTTCCTCGACCTCGTCGACCGGTCGCTGCGCCTGCAGGCGCTGGTGCGCCGCATGGACGACGAGATTTACGGCGCCGGCACCGCGGTCGACATGCAGCCGGTCGGCCGCAGACCCAATCCGGTCTCCGACCAGATCAGCCTGCTCAACACGGCTTTCGCGCGCAATTAAGCGAGCTCTCAGGCATCCCCGCAAGGTCTCGTTTCCGGTTTGTTCACATTTCGCTGGCATCGCTGTCCACCGGAGGTAGACTGACCGGATGGGGGACGCGATTCGCATCATTGGTATCGATCCGGGGCTCAGGCGCACCGGCTGGGGCATCGTCGAGAGCCTCGGCAATTCGTTGCGCTTCATCGCCTCCGGCACGGTGCGTTCCGAGGATAAGGCGGCGCTGGCGACGCGGCTGTGCCAGTTGCACGACGGGCTGGCCGAAATCCTGCATACGGCCATGCCGCACGAGGCGGCGGTCGAACAGACCTTCGTCAACAAGGATGCGGTGGCGACGCTGAAGCTCGGCCAGGCACGCGGCATTGCCATGCTGGTGCCGGCGCGCGCCGGCCTCGTCGTTGCCGAATATGCGCCCAATGCCGTCAAGAAGGCGGTGATCGGCGTCGGCCATGGCGACAAGAAGCAGATCCACATGATGGTCAAGGTGCTGCTGCCGAAAGCGACCTTCGACACCGAACATGCCGCCGACGCGCTCGCCATCGCCATCTGCCACGCGCATCACCGGCAGAGCGTGGCCTACCGTATGGCGGCATTGGCATCGTGAGGGATTGTTCGGCATGATCGGCAAGCTCAAGGGCACGCTGGACGAGATCGACGAGGATCATTGCCTGGTCGATGTACATGGCGTCGGCTATGTCGCCTATTGCTCCTCGCGCACGCTGGCCGCGCTGCCCTCGCCCGGCGAAGCGGTTGTGCTGTTCATCGAGACCTATGTACGTGAGGATATGATCAGGCTCTACGGCTTCCAGTCGGTGCTGGAGCGGGAATGGTTCCGGCTGCTGATGAGCAATGTGCAAGGCGTCGGCGCCAAGGTGGCGCTGGCCATCCTGTCGACGCTGGCGCCCGCCGATCTCGCCAACGCCATTGCGCTGCGCGACATCGCCATGGTTTCTCGCGCGCCAGGCGTCGGAAAGAAGGTGGCCGAGCGCATCGTTACCGAGTTGAAGAACAAGGCGCCGGCCTATGCCGGCACTGCCTCGGGCACCATCGGCCTGAAGCAGGAACTCGGAGATGGCGTGGCGGCCGCGCCGATCGCCGACGCCGTCTCGGCGCTGGTCAATCTCGGCTATTCACGCGACACCGCGGCTAATGCGGTGGCGGCGGCGCTGAAGACGGCGGGCGAGGATGCGGATGCGCCGAAGCTGATCCGTTTTGGGCTGAAGGAACTGGCGCGGTGAGCGCTCGCTTGTCCGGTTCCCGGCCATATGCGAGGAAGGCGGCATGAGCCCGTCCCCCCGCCTCATTGCTCCGGAAAAACGCGGCGAGGATGCCGAGCAGACCTTGCGTCCGCAGACGCTTGACGATTTCGTCGGCCAGGCGGCGGTGCGAGCCAATCTCAAAGTGTTCATCGAGGCCGCGAAGGGACGCAACGAGGCGCTCGACCATGTGCTGTTCGTCGGGCCGCCCGGTCTCGGCAAGACGACGCTGGCGCAGATCATGGCGCGCGAACTCGGCGTCAATTTCCGCTCGACCTCCGGCCCGGTCATCGCCAAGGCCGGCGATCTGGCGGCACTGCTCACCAATCTCGAAGAAGGCGACGTGCTGTTCATCGACGAGATCCATCGGCTGAGCCCGGCGGTGGAGGAAATCCTCTATCCGGCGATGGAGGATTTCCAGCTCGACCTCATCATCGGCGAGGGGCCGGCGGCGCGCTCGGTGAAGATCGACCTTGCCCGTTTCACCCTGGTCGCCGCCACCACGCGGCTTGGCCTGCTGACCAATCCGTTGCGCGACCGTTTCGGCATTCCGGTGCGGCTCAATTTCTATACGGTCGAAGAGCTGGAGCAGATCGTGCGGCGCGGCGCCCGCATCATGCACATGCCGCTCGGCGACGACGGCGCGCTGGAGATCGCGCGACGCGCACGCGGCACGCCGCGCATCGCCGGACGACTGCTGCGCCGTGTGCGCGATTTCGCATCGGTCGCCGGCGATGGCCATGTCGACCGCCTGATCGCCGATGAGGCATTGACCCGGCTGGAGGTGGACGCGCTCGGCCTGGACGCGCTCGACCGGCGGTATCTGTCGATGATCGCCCGCAATTTCGGCGGCGGGCCGGTCGGCATCGAGACGATCGCCGCCGGCCTGTCCGAGCCGCGCGACGCCATCGAGGACATTATCGAGCCCTATCTGATCCAGCAGGGTTTCATCCAGCGCACGCCGCGCGGCCGTGTGCTGGCGGCCAATGCCTGGCGGCATCTCGGTCTCAATGAGCCGAAGGACCTTGCGCAGCAGCAGATCAACCTGTTCCAGGAAGAATAGAGGGCTGCGCATTGGCGGCTGACCTGCCGGCGCCGATTAAGCATCGGTGAACGGGCCTGCGCAAAATCTCCTAATCTTCGCCGGCTTGCCGGCACAATCCTGGCCTCTAACGGCGTCGCTACGTCGGCGCGCTTGCTCCGAGTGAGTGCCGGAGCTGAGCCATGATCACCAGACGTGGGTTCCTGAAATTCCTTGGAGGCTCGCTTCTCTCCGTCGCGGCGCTCGGCGCCTATGCTGCCGGCATCGAGCCGATGCTCCTGACGCATGTGAAGCGCTATGCCCTGACGCCATCGCATTGGCCTGCCGGACTGAAGCTGCGCATCGTTGTGCTCGCCGACATTCATGCCTGCCGGCCATGGATGACGCCGGAGCGAATTGCTTTGCTAGCCGCCGAGGCAAACACGCTTCAGCCGGATGTGACCGTCATGCTCGGAGATTATCCGGCCGGCATCCGCCTGGTGACCGACTGGGTCGATGCGTCGGAATGGGCGCCTGCTCTGTCCGGCCTCAAGGCCCCGCTCGGCGTCTGGTCGATCCTCGGCAACCATGATTGGTGGGCGGATCGTGCCGCGCAGCAGGCCGGGGCCGGGCCGACGATTTCTCGCAAAGCGCTGGAGGCCGTCGGCATTCCTGTGCTGGAGAACGATGTCGTGCGCCTGGAAAAGGACGGGCATGGCTTCTGGCTTGCCGGACTCGCCGACCAGCTGGCATTGCGACCAGCCAAAGCCTTGGGCCGTACCGGTTTCCAAGGCCTGGACGATCTCGACGGCACGCTGGCCAAGGTCAGCGACGCCTCGCCGGTCATTCTTCTCGCGCACGAGCCCGACATTTTTCCAAAGGTGCCGCACCGGGTTTCACTGACCCTGTCGGGCCATACCCATGGCGGACAAATTCGGCTGTTCGGTTATTCTCCTGTCGTGCCGTCGCGTTTCGGCAACCGCTATGCCTATGGCCATGTCGTCGAAAATGACCGCAATCTGATCGTCTCAGGCGGACTCGGCTTCAGCATCATGCCTGTTCGTTTCGGCGTCCGCCCTGAAATCCTGTCGATCGATCTTGGCTGAACGGTCAATGCAGCCCGCGGATCGCGTCCATCACACCGGGGTCGGCCTTGTCGCCGTTGAAGGCATCGACGATGCCGAAGGCGCCGCCGTAGCTCCATACCGACCATGAGAAGCCGTGCGCTTCGGCGCGCGCGATCATGTCCCTGACATAGGCGGCCCGGTATTCGGCCGGCACCACATAGGCATTGCCGTATTCCTGGCGGATCATGCCGAACTCGCCCAGCGTGATGTTTTCCGGTTTGATGCCGTTGGCCTTCGCCCATGCCGCAACCTTTTTGAACGGCGCATCCATCAGGCCAAGCAGCTTGTCGGGACTATCCATGCTGGCGACCTGTTCGTCGAGATAGGCAAGAAGGCCGCTCCGGCGTGTCCATGGCGCCTCGGCCTTGATCCTCGCGCGGATGGTGTCCAGTGTCACTTCGAGCTGCGCCTGTGGCATCGCGGTCAGCGGATAAGGCAGGCCGGTCACGTAGGGAATGAAGTCGCCGGCCCAGGTCGCGCCTTGATGGGTCAGCAGGAACGGATCGTAGCAATGGAAGGTCCAGATGACGTTGTCGTCGGGAATTGCCGTCGGGTCGATCTTCTCCAGTGAGGAAGCGGCGGAATAGCAGGCGCCTGTCAGCACAAGGGTGAGTTTCGTCGCCGAGGAACGCGCCGCCGCGAACAGTTTGCGCTGGCGGTCCGGCCACAGGCTGGTGCCATCGCTGTCGCAGTCGACGATCGGTTCGTTCATCGGTTCGAGGGCGACCTTTTCGGGATCTTCGCCGGCCAGCGTGCGTGCCATCTTGCGCACCATTTCGATGTAGCGGTCGAAGGCGAGTGGATCGTCCATCACCTCGGCCATGCCGATGTTGCGGCTGCCGCCGGCCGGGATCAGGTGCATGTCGACGATCACATTCAGCCAGCGCGGTTGATCATGCGGACCGAGTCAAGCACGCTGGCATAGAGATCGTCGCGCAGGGCCACGGTCTGGCCGGACAGCAAAGGCGAGGGGTCGACCGGCATGCGCAGGAAATCGAAGCCGGCGTTCTTCAAGGCCTTCAGATCGTCATCGCCAAGGAATTTCCGCCATTCCGGGTAGGGCAGGATGGCCTTGGCATCGCTCCACTGGTTCTCACCCGGCCAGGTCACCCATTGGTCCAGGTTGAGGCCGCGCTTCAACGTGAAAGTTGCCGCGTGGCCGGGCCAGGCAAAGGCCACCAGCAGAAGCAGCGCCGCCACCAAGGTCTTGATCATCGCCGTCAACGGTGCCATCCGATGCCATGTCACGCGGGGAACAGGTGCGCCGCCGGAACTGAAAAAGGAAGCGCAATGGGCGATCATGGTGAATCGGCGACGCTGCTGGCCGGGCTTTCCGGCGCGCTGACGGAGTTCGGCCATCGGCTGATGGCGCGGGTCTATTATGCGGATACCGATTTCTCGGGCGTCGTCTACCACGCACGCTATCTCGAATTCCTCGAGCGCGGCCGTTCCGATTATCTGAGGCTCACCGGCGTGCATCACACCGAACTTGTCGACGGCAAGCACGGCGAGAAGATCGTCTGGGTGGTGCGCCGCATGGAGATCGACTTTCGAATCCCCGCCCGCATCGACGACATTCTGACTGTCGACACCCGCACCGAAAAGATTTCCGGCGCGCGCATTTTCATGGCGCAACAGGTCAAACGCGGCGACGAGGTGCTGGTCGAGGCCAGGGTCGAGGCGGCGATCATCGGCGAGGATGGCCGGCCAAGGCGCTTCCCCAGGGAGTGGATCGCAGCCTTCATACCTCGGGTATGCTGACATTCAGGTGATGCCCTGGTGCAGCATGTGGACGATGGTCTTGCAGTGCGCGGGCGTGGCAATGCGCCGCGCTTCCAGAACTAACCCATCCTTAACCATAACGGTTCATGAAGATATTGGTGAAGATTGGGGGGATTCAGCGCCTTCGTTTCACCAATATTTGCCCCGAAAAGGCCGCCAACGGCACAGTTTGGGGTTGTTCCGGTAGCTTCGTGCGAACCGACCACAAGGGATGCCATGGGCCAGCCGCCAGCTCGCCTGGAAATCTTAAGGACGTAACGATGGAAAATATCGCACTCGCCGAACCGGGCGCGCAATTGTCGATTTGGGCGCTGTTCATGCAGGCCAGCTGGGTGGTCAAGCTGGTCATGATCGGTTTGCTTTGCGCTTCGGTCTGGACCTGGGCGATCATCGTCGACAAGCTGGTTGCCTATGCCCGCATGCGGCTGGCGCTGAACCGCTTCGAGCAGGTGTTCTGGTCCGGGCAGTCGCTGGAGGAACTCTACCGCACGCTCGCCGACCGCAAGACGTCAGGCATGGGCGCAATTTTCGTCGCCGCCATGCGCGAATGGAAGAAGAGCTTCGAGAAGGGCGCCAAGTCGCCGCTCGGCCTGCAGACCCGCATCGACAAGGCGATGGACCTGGCGCTGACCCGAGAGATGGAGAAGCTCGAGGGGCGCCTCGGCTTTCTTGCCACGACAGGTTCGGCGGCGCCCTTCATCGGCCTGTTCGGCACCGTCATCGGCATCATGACCTCGTTCCAGGCGATCGCCGGGTCCAAGAACACCAGCCTTGCGGTGGTCGCGCCCGGCATTGCCGAGGCATTGCTGGCGACGGCCATCGGCCTGCTCGCCGCCATCCCCGCCGTCATCGCCTACAACAAGCTGTCGTCCGACGCGAACAAGATCGCGGTGCGCATGGAAGGGTTCTCCGACGAGTTCTCCGCCATACTCTCGCGCCAAATCGATGAAAAAGTCGCGCCGAAGGCCTGAGGAGCAACAGAATGGGTATGTCCGTAGGCATAGCGGGACGCGGCGGGCGCGGCCACAGGCGGCGCGGCCGTCACCATGGACTGATGTCGGAGATCAACGTCACGCCGATGGTCGACGTCATGCTGGTGCTGCTGATCATCTTCATGGTCGCGGCGCCGATGCTGACGGTCGGCGTGCCGATCGACCTGCCCGACACGCAGGCCAAGGCCATGAATGCCGACACGCAGCCGATCACCGTCTCGATCAACGCCGAGGGCCAGATCTATCTGCAGGAAACCGAGATTCCGATCGAGGAACTGGTGGCCAAGCTGCAGGCGATTTCGAAAACCGGCTACGAAGAACGCATCTTCATCCGCGGCGACAAGTCCACGGACTATGGCACGGCGATGAAGGTGATGGCCCGCATTTCGGCCGCCGGTTACAAGAATATCGGCCTGGTTTCATTGCAGGAACAGGATCAATAGACGCACGATGAGGACCGGCCTCACCACATCGGTGATATTGCATGCCGCGGTGCTGGCCTTCGGCCTGTTCACCCTGTCGGCGCCGGCCGCGCTCCCGTCGGCCGATGTCGAGTCGGTCGCGGTCGACATCGTGCCGATGGAAGCCATCGCGCAGACGTTGCAGGGCGACAAGAAGGCCGTCATGCATGAAAAGCCGGCGCCGCTGCCGACGCAGCGCCCGGATATCGTGCCGGATGCGCAGAAGGTCGGTGAAAACAGCGTCGACACCGACAAGCCGATAACGCCGGAAGCCAAGCCGAAGCCCGTCGACACCACATCGGCTCCGCCGCCGTCGCCGACCCCGGCCGAGAAGCCCAAGACCGAGGACGTTCCGAAGCCGCAGGAGAAGCCCAAACCGGTGCCTGCGACCGAAGTGGCGCCGGCACCGCAGCCCAAGGAAGAAGTGAAGCCCGAGCCGGTCAAGCAGACGGAGCCCAAGCCGACGCCGGCCAAGGAGCCGACGCCGACACCGCCTCAGGACAAGACCGCGGCCATCGAACCGACGCCCGAGGTGAAGCCCGACGCCGTTGCCCAGGCGATCGCGAAAGACCAGCCCGACGACGCCCAGCTTCCGGACTCCGCGCCCGCCCCGCAAGCGCGCCCGAAGCCGCAGCCGCAGCCCGCACAGGCCGAAAGCGCCAAGGCTCCGGACCGCAAGGATGCCGACAAGCCGGTCAAGGAGGCCTCGTCGAAACCGAAATCGGACGACAAGCAGTTCAATGCCGACGAGATCTCGGCACTGCTCGACAAGCAGAAACCGTCCGGCGGCGGCGCCAAGCGCTCGACCCAGCAGTCTTCGCTCGGCGGCGAGAAGGATCAGGGCCAGAAACTGTCGAGGTCGGAGCAGGGCGCTTTGGAAAGCCAGTTGGGTGGTTGCTGGACCTTGCCGGCCGGCGTGGAAGGCTCGGAGAGTTTCATCGTCGTCGTCCGCTTCAATCTGGACACTTCCGGCAAGCTCAACGGCCGTCCATCCGTTGAAAAGTCGAGCGGCAACCGGCAGTTCGATGAAAGCGCCGTGCGCGCGGTTCAGAAATGCGACGTGGCCGGCCTGCAGGTTCCCGCCGGCAAGCAAGACATCTGGTCCGATATCCGGGTCACGTTCGATCCAAGGGAAATGCTCGGCCTCTAGGCCTGGCGTCCACACAGTCAATGAAGAGAAGCGAAAAGATATGAGATCTTTCCTCAAGCCGCTCCTGACGATTGCAGCGATGGCGCTGGGCATGACGGCGGTCGTTCCCATGCCTGCATGGGCTCTCGTCGAGCTCAACGTCAACAAGGGCAATGTCGAGCCGCTGCCGATCGCCATCACAGATTTCCAGGGCGGCGACGCGCTTGGCGCCCAGATTTCCGAGATCGTCACCGCCGATCTCAAGCGCTCCGGCCTGTTCGCGCCGATCGACAAGAGCGCCTTCATCGAGAAGATCTCCAACCCGGATGCCGCCCCGCGCTTCGACGACTGGAAGGTCATCAACGCGCAGGCGCTGGTCACCGGCAGCGTCAGCAAGGAAGCCGATGGTCGCATCCGCGCCCAATACCGGCTGTGGGACACCTTTGCGGGCCAGCAGATGGCTGGCGAGCAGTTCTTCGCCAACGATGCCAATCAGCGGCGCGTCGCCCACATCATCGCCGATGCCATCTACGAGCGGCTGACCGGCGAGAAGGGCTATTTCGACACACGCGTCGTCTTCATCGACGAATCCGGCGCCAAGAACGCGCGCAAGAAGCGGCTCGCCATCATGGACCAGGACGGCGCCAATGTCCGCTATCTCTCGAACGGCAAGTCGATCGTGCTGACGCCGCGCTTCTCGCCGAACCGGCAGGAAATCACCTATATGTCCTATGAGAGCGGACAGCCGCGCGTCTATCTCCTGCAGATCGAGACCGGCCAGCGCGAACTGGTCGGCAATTTCCCCGGCATGACCTTCGCCCCGCGCTTCTCGCCAGACGGCCAGAAGGTGATCATGAGCCTGCTGCGCGACGACGGCAATTCCAACATCTTCGCCATGGATCTGCGCAGCCGCTCGACGACAAGATTGACCAATTCGGCCGCGATCGACACATCGCCGTCCTATTCGCCCGACGGCAGCAAGGTGGTGTTCACCTCCGACCGTGGCGGCCGCGCGCAGATCTATGTGATGGGCGCGGATGGCTCGGGCCAGACCCGCATCTCCTTCGGCGACGGCGTCTATTCGACCCCGGTGTGGTCGCCGCGCGGCGACCTCATCGCTTTCACCAAGCAGACCGGCGGCGAATTCCAGATCGGCGTCATGAAGACCGACGGCTCGGGCGAACGCATCCTGTCGTCCGGCTTCCAGCAGGAAGGCCCGACCTGGGCGCCGAACGGCCGCGTGCTGATGTTCTTCCGCGACTCCGCCGGTGGCCCCAAACTGATCTCGGTCGATCTCACCGGCCGCAACGAACAATCGATCCCGACGGCGAACTTCGCGTCCGATCCGGCTTGGTCGCCGCTCCTGGAATAGGAGAGGAGTTGAAGAATTGAAGAATTGAAGAGATGGAGAAAGCAGGGGGCTACGTTAAGCGAGCGAAGGACCTGGAGGTCTACAAGCGCGCCTATGCTGTTTCTCTCGAAGTGCATAAGCCACGCTCGCTTTCCCGAAAATAGAGCAGTACGCGCTGGCCGATCAGATGCGCCGCTCCAGCAAGGCCATCTGCGCCAATCTGGCGGAGGGTTTTGCCAAACAGACCCATTCCAAGGCCGAATTCGCACGGTTCATCTCGATGGCCATAGGGTCGTGCAGTGAAGTGGAGACTTGGGTTTCGTATGCGTTCGACCTTGAGTATATCAAGCAAAAGCAGCTCGATGAATGGCTGCGATCCTACGCCCATGTGCATGGAATGCTGGTCAATCTGAGAGAGAAGTTGACGTGAACTCTCTCGTCCGGGGGCCTCGTCATTTCTTCAATTCCTCAACTCTCCAATTCCCTTTTTTTCACATCTCGGTCGCGTTTTGGCCGCATTTCCGCCTACCGTCCCGGACAAATGTGGCTCCGAGTCAAATGCTGCGGACGGGCAGCCTAAACCAAATTTTAACCGTGTTTCTTGAATGCCGGTTAACCCAAACGTGGTTACTGGGTGATCAACGAAATCACTCGAAATGCGAAGGAGAGGCGGCATGGGCCGTATCGCAGCACTTACCAGAAACCCGGTCATGATCGCGCTGGTGGCAATGCTCGCCGTCGCCGGTTGCGCCTCGAAGAAGACGCCGAACAGCGCGGCCGATCTCGGTCTCAACGGTGCCGGCGCGGCAACGCCCGGCTCGGCGCAGGACTTCACCGTCAACATCGGCGACCGCATCTTCTTCGACACGGACTCGTCCTCGATCCGCGCCGACGCGCAGACGACGCTTGCCCGCCAGGCGCAGTGGCTGAACCAGTACAAGCAGTATGCGATCGTCGTCGAAGGCCATGCCGACGAACGCGGCACGCGTGAGTACAATCTGGCGCTCGGCGCCCGCCGCGCGGCCGCCACGCGGGACTTCTTGGTTTCCAAGGGTGTTTCCGGCAGCCGCCTGAAGACGATTTCCTACGGCAAGGAGCGTCCAGTCGCGGTGTGCGACGACATCTCCTGCTGGTCGCAGAACCGCCGTGCGGTCACCACACTCAGCGGCGCCGGTTCCTGAGCATCGGAGAGCCGCTCAGCGCACCAAGAGAGCGTCCGGCTGCGCCGTAGCGGCAGAAATGCAACACAGCTTTGCGAAAGGCGGCCCTCAGGGCCGCCTTTTTCATATCGAGGTGTCCGAAACAAAATTTGGACGAAGTCTCGCGCCCTGTTATGAGCCCAGGGCGCTTGGCTGGTCTCACACCGATTGGAAAGCGCGAACAGACTAACGACACACGGCGAGAGGCACATGCATTTGAGATCGGTTCTGAGCGGCACGCTTGCGCTGCTGCTCCTATCAGGCGTCACCGCCCTGGCTGGCGGCTTGGGCACCAACGGCACAGGGCAACCGGCCGACAGCGGGTTTTCCTTCCATCTACCGTCAATCGAATTGCCCGGCCTGTTCGGCGACAAGAAGAAACCGGACCAGGTTCAACTCGCGCAGCAGTCGACCGGTGCCAGCGCTACCGGGCTCGATGATCAGCTGCGCCAGATGAACGGCAAGATCGAGGAGCTCAATTTCCAGATCCTGCAGATGCAGGAGCAGATCCGCAAGCAGCAGGAAGACAACGAGTTCCGTTTCCAGCAGCTCGAAGGCGGATCGCAAGGGGCCCAGCAGCCCGCCGGCCAGAAGAAGTCGGAGGCCGTGCCCACCGATAGCGGCAATGGCGTGGCCGAGGCACCTGCCACCCGGGCGCCGGCCGGTACCGGCAATCAGGCAGCCGGCCAGTCCGCCGGCGGCCAAAGCGTCGAGGACATCATCGTCGAATCGCCCAGCGGCGATCCCGGCAAGGTGGTCCCTGGAACGGGCGCGCCGGAAAAGACCTTCGGCACCATCACCGTCGACAAGAACGGCAATGTCGTCGATGCCGGCGGCAGCACCCAGGCGACGGCGCCAGCCCAGGACACCGCCCCTGCGGCCGCCCCTTCGGCCACGGGCGCCCCGGCCAAGGCCGGCAAGTCCGACGGCACGGTGGTTGCCGCGCTGCCCTCGACCAACGACCCGGAAGAGCTCTACCGGAATTCCTACCAGTTCATCCTGTCGGGCGACTACAGCACCGCCGAGCAGGGGTTTCGCGACCATATCGCTCGCTTTCCCCGGGATGCGAAGACCGCGGACGCGCATTACTGGCTGGGTGAGTCGCTGCTCGGCCAGCAGAAATACCGCGACGCGGCCGAGACCTTCCTCGCCGCCAGCAAGGAATATCCCAAGGCCAAGAAGGCTCCCGACATGCTGCTGAAGCTCGGCGTGTCGCTGGTCGGGCTCAAGCAGCACGACGTTGCCTGTGCCACCTTCAGCGAGGTCGGCAAGCGCTACCCCGACATTTCCAGCGCGCTCAAGGAACGCGTCAAACAGGAGAAGGCCCTGGCTGCGTGCTGACCGTTCCCGTGCATCTCGCTGTCCCAAAGTCGGGACCACTTTTGGGCGACATGCATTGATGCTCGATACCGAGCCTGATCTTTCGAAGACCCTTTTTTCGCATATCGATTTTACCAGCGGCGCCGTTGCGGCCGTGTCCGGCGGCAGCGACTCGACCGCCCTCCTTCTCCTTCTCAAACAGCATCTCGACCAGACCGCGCCATCCGCCAGGCTGCTGGCGGTGACGATCGACCATGGCTTGCGGCAAGGCTCGGCAGCGGAAGCGCAAGCGGTGGCGAAGCTCTGCGCCGAGCGCGGTATCGCCCACCGCATCCTGGTCTGGCTGGGACGCAAGCCTTCGACCGGCCTGCCGGCGGCGGCGCGCGAGGCGCGCTATCGGCTGCTGGCAGATGCGGCGCGGGCGGAAGGCATCGGCGTGATCGTGACCGGCCACACCGCCGACGACCAGGCCGAGACCGTGCTGATGCGGCAAGCGCGTGATGAGGGATTGGCACGCGAAGAAGGACTGGCGCAGGAAGAACGACTGGCGCATGACGAGCGCGAGGAGCTTGCCGGCATGGCCGGCCGGGGGCTGGCCGGCATGGCGCCGGCCACGCTCTATGACTGGCGCGAATGGATCGTCAGGCCGCTTCTCGGGGTCCGGCGCACGGCGTTGCGCGACGTCCTCGAGCGCCGGCATGTCGGCTGGGCCGAAGACCCGACCAATAGCGACGAAGCCTTCGAGCGGCCGCGCATGCGCGCAGCGCTGGCCGGCGATGGCTTCCAGGGCATGGCCGATGCGCTGGCGCTGGCCGGCCGGGCGGCCGCCGAGCGCAAGCAGCTCGGTCTCGGTGCCGCCGATCTGATCCTTCGCTACGCCAGCCAGCCGGCCATGGGTCTCATCCGCCTCGACCCGCATCTGCTTTCGGATGCCGACGAACGCGCGGCCGTCTACGCGCTGCGCATTCTGCTGGCCACGACCGGAGGCGTGGCTTTCCTTCCGGACCAGCCCCGCGCTGAACTACTGTTCGGCCGGCTGAAGGCCGGGTTTGTTTGCGCCACATTGTCGCGGACGGTTATCGATTTCCGGCGTGCTGGCATCTTCCTGCGCCGCGAGGAGCGCGGCTTGCCGCCCGCCGCCATGGTCGCCGACGGCACCGTCTGGGACGGCCGCCGCCGCATCACATTGGACGACAGGTCAGGCACATTGTTGATCGCGCCGTTGGGGGCCGTCGCGGCCAAGCGGCTGGAGAGCGCCGACGAAGAAACACCGCAAAGCCTGATGCGCGCCGCGCTGGCGGCCGAACCGGCATCGCGGCAAGCCATTGAAAACCCTGGCCTGCCGCAGGACCGGGCAGCATCGCAAGGGTTCGTCGCGCGACCGGTCATTGCGCCCTTTGCCCGTTTTCTGCCGTCCTTCGATCTCGCGCCGGCGCGGGCCGTCGCGGAACTGATCGGCGCGCCGCCGCCTCCCGCCCTGCCTTTCCGCGGCCATAGTGCCGGTCGATGATGGGCGAAAGCTTAACCCAGACATGCTGTTCTGCTTGGCAATGGGGGGTGCTCTCCCTATGTTAGGCCCAAGTTTCCTCTCATGACGTGTGTCCGCTAGCGGACGCCAACGGGACAATTGATGAATCCGAACTATCGCAACCTCGCGCTCTGGGCGATCATAGCGGTCCTGCTCATCGCCCTCTTCAATCTGTTCCAGGCGCCGCAGACGCGCGGGGCTTCGAGCGATGTGCCTTATTCGCAGTTCCTGCAGGATGTCGCTGCGGGCCGGGTCAAGACGGTGACCATCGCCGGCGCCCGCATCACCGGCAATTACACCGACAATTCCAGCGGGTTCCAGACCTATTCGCCCGGCGATCCGTCGCTGGTCTCGCGGCTGCAGGACAAGAACGTCACCATCAATGCGCGGCCCGAGACCGATGGTTCCAGTTCGCTGTTCGGCTATCTGATTTCCTGGCTGCCGATGATCCTGATCCTCGGTGTGTGGATATTCTTCATGCGCCAGATGCAGTCCGGCTCCGGCCGGGCCATGGGCTTCGGCAAATCGAAGGCCAAGCTTCTGACCGAGGCGCATGGCCGCGTCACCTTCCAGGATGTCGCCGGCGTCGATGAAGCCAAGGAAGACCTTGAAGAGATCGTGGAATTCCTGCGCGATCCGCAGAAATTCCAGCGCCTTGGCGGCAAGATCCCGCGCGGCGTGTTGCTGGTCGGCCCTCCGGGAACCGGCAAGACGCTGCTCGCCCGCTCGGTTGCCGGCGAAGCCAACGTGCCGTTCTTCACCATTTCGGGTTCGGACTTCGTCGAAATGTTCGTCGGTGTCGGCGCATCCCGTGTCCGCGATATGTTCGACCAAGCCAAGAAGAACGCGCCCTGCATTATCTTCATCGACGAAATCGACGCCGTGGGCCGCCATCGCGGCGCAGGCCTCGGCGGCGGTAATGACGAGCGCGAGCAGACGCTGAATCAGCTGCTGGTCGAGATGGATGGCTTCGAATCCAACGAAAGCATCATCCTGATCGCCGCCACCAACCGGCCCGACGTACTCGATCCGGCGCTGCTCAGACCGGGCCGCTTTGACCGCCAGGTCGTGGTGCCGAACCCCGACATCGTCGGCCGCGAGAAGATCCTCAAGGTGCATGTGCGCAATGTGCCGCTGGCGCCCAATGTCGATCTCAAGGTCGTTGCCCGCGGTACGCCGGGCTTCTCCGGCGCCGACCTGATGAACCTCGTCAACGAATCGGCGCTGATGGCGGCGCGGCGCAACAAGCGCCTCGTCACCATGGCCGAGTTCGAGGACGCCAAGGACAAGATCATGATGGGCGCCGAGCGCCGCTCCTCGGCCATGACCCAGGCCGAGAAGGAGCTGACCGCCTATCACGAAGCTGGTCACGCCATCCTGGCGCTCAACGTGCCGTCGGCCGATCCGCTGCACAAGGCCACCATCATCCCGCGCGGCCGCGCGCTCGGCATGGTCATGCAGTTGCCGGAAGGCGACCGCTATTCCATGAGCTACAAGTACATGATCTCGCGCCTCGCCATCATGATGGGCGGCCGCGTTGCCGAGGAGTTCAAGTTCGGCAAGGAGAACATCACGTCGGGCGCTTCCTCCGACATCGAGCAAGCAACCAAGCTGGCGCGCGCCATGGTCACGCGCTGGGGCTTCTCCGACAAGCTCGGCCATGTCGCCTATGGCGACAACCAGGAGGAAGTGTTCCTCGGCCACTCGGTGGCGCGCACGCAGAACATCTCGGAAGAGACGGCGCAGATCATCGACGCCGAAGTGCGCCGCCTGATCGACGAGGCCTATTCGACGGCGAAGTCCATCCTGACCAAGAAGAAGAAGGAATGGATCGCGCTGGCGCAAGGGTTGCTCGAATACGAGACGCTGTCGGGCGACGAGATCAAGCAACTGATCGCCGGCGAGAAGCCCGCGCGTGACCTCGGCGACGACACGCCGCCCAGCCGTGGCTCAGCCGTGCCGAAGTCCGGTGGCCGCCGCAAGAAGGGCCCCGAGCCCGAAGGCGGAATGGAGCCGCAGCCGTCAAGTTAGGCTTTGCCGGGAGACTGATTTCGAAAACGCCGCGGCTGGTCCGCGGCGTTTTTGTTAACGGAGGCTTTGCTGGTGATCCACCCGGCCAAAGACTGGCCAGTTGTTGAAGTCGGCGCCGGCCCTCATTGCCCTGCCCGTCCTCCGCAGCAGCTGCGCTGCAGCTGCGGAGGGTGGACCGGGTAGTGTGCTGAGAGTTTTGCAAATTCGCTGAGCGAGGGCGGTCATGGCAGGCTGGTGATGTTCAACGTCACCTGATTCCTGCGAAGGAACGCCACCATGACCAAGACAGAAGGTAAATCCGCCAGCGCTGCCGTCAAAGACATTCTGCTTTCGAACCCAGATGGATTGCACGAAGTGATCCGTGCGGTGATGCAAGAGGTGCTCGAGGCCGAGATGGACGAGGCGCTTCGAAGAGCGAACGCACGCCGGAGCAGCTCGGCTACCGCTCAGGCTATTATGGCCGCACGCTTGTCACCCGTGACGGCAAGCTTGAGCTGCGGGTTCCGCAGGGGAGGAGGCGGCAACGAGGGTTGAATAGATCGCTGGCAATTGGCAACAAAAAGGCCCGCCAACCTTGCGGTTCGCGGGCCTTTTTATCTTCAGCTACATGGGCCGATCAGCTCTTCAGCTTGGCATTGCAGAGGCTGTAGAAGCCGCCGCCTTTCTGGATCCACTTGAGACCGCCAAGCGTGTTGGCGTCCTTGTTGGCATAATACTGTTCGAGGCAGGTATGCATCCGACCCTTGGCCGGAGTCTCGCCGGCGAATTTTGGCGAGATCGCGGACGGGAACGTGACGCCCTTGGGGGCAGCCGCTGTCGGCTTTACCGGCTCCTTGGTGTAGGTTGCCTCGCTCGGGGCAGGCACGGTGTCGTCATCCGAGGCGGCGGCGCCGCATTCGGCCTTGCGGAAGTCGTTCCACTTCATGCCCTTGAGCGTATTCGCCGTCTTCGCGGCCTGGTACTTGGTGCTGCATTCGGCCATGCTCAGGCCCTTGCCGCCGTCGTCGGAAGCCGCCGCGGCAGCCTTGGTGGTCGCCGGCTTGGTGTCGGCGGCGGCGGATGCACCAGCGGCGCATTCGGTCTTGCGGAAGTCGTTCCACTTCATGCCGTTCAGCGTGCCGGCAGTTTTTGCCGCCTGGTACTTGGCGCTGCATTCCTTGGCGGTCAGGCCTTTCGCGGTGCCGTCATCGGCAGCCGCCGCGGCCTTTGTCGCCTTGGCCGGTTTCGTTGCGGCGGCCTTCTTGGTATCGGCTGCCTTGGTATCGGCTGCCTTGGTATCGGTCGTAGCCGCGGCATCGGTACCGCACTGGGCCTTGCGGAACTGGTTCCAGGTCTGTCCGGAAAGCGTCCCCGCGTCCTTGGCGGCATTATATTTCGTGCTGCATTCGGCCATCGTCAGCGCGCTGGCTGGTGCCGCCAGGAACAGCGTCACTACGGCGAGGCCGGTCAAAGTGGCAAGTCGGTGGATGAGCATAGCGTTTCTCCGTTGCAGCAGCCCATTATACGTCCCGGCAAATCAATAACGCTCAACGACCGGTTGCGCCAGATGCTAAGTTACGTATATATCGCCGAAAACCGGCGCCTCCCGGCAAGGTGATGAAATTGTTGTCGCTTGCCGGCTTCAGGACAAGGTTTTCCCGGCGCATTCGCGCCGAATGGCTCGCGTAACTTGTATATTGCGGCGGGACAGTCTCGCCATGCTGGGCCGGCGCAGTGTTGTGTGCAGTGCACAACAATGAATTTCTAAGGATTGGTAACATATAATCACACAATGTGATGATAGCGCACCGGCCAATTGTGGCATGACGTGCCGGGCAAGAACGATCGGGGATACAGGCTAGAATGGCAGGAAATTACTTCGGCACGGATGGTATTCGCGGACGCGCCAACAAATTTCCAATGACCGCGGAAATCGCCATGCGGGTCGGCATGGCCGCCGGCCTGTCGTTCCAGCGCGGCAGCCACCGTCATCGTGTCGTCCTCGGCAAGGACACCAGGCTCTCCGGCTATATGATCGAGAACGCCATGGTGGCCGGCCTTTGCGCGGCCGGCATGGACGTGTTCCTGCTCGGCCCGATCCCGACACCGGCGGTTGCCATGCTGGTGCGTTCGCTGCGCGCCGATATCGGCGTCATGATCTCGGCTTCGCATAATCCCTATTACGACAACGGCATCAAGCTGTTTGGACCCGACGGCTACAAGCTCTCCGACGAGATCGAAGAGCGCATCGAGAGCATGCTCGACAAGGACATCGAACTGGCGCTCGCCGATTCCGACGGGCTTGGTCGCGCCAAGCGTGTCGACGGCGTCCATGACCGCTATATCGAGTTCGCCAAGCGCACCTTGCCGCGCTCGATGTCGCTTTCGGGCCTCAGGATCGTGGTCGATTGCGCCAATGGCGCCGCCTACAAGGTGGCGCCCGAGGCACTGTGGGAACTGGGCGCGGAAGTCGTGGCCATCAATGTCGAGCCCAACGGCTTCAACATCAACAAGGAATGCGGCTCGACCCATCCGGCCGGCCTTCAGAAGAAGGTGCACGAAGTGCGGGCCGATATCGGCATCGCGCTCGACGGCGATGCCGACCGCGTCGTCATCGTCGATGAAAACGGCGCGATCGTCGACGGCGACCAGATCATGGCGCTGATCGCCGAGTCCTGGCACCAGAGCGGGCGGCTCGCCGGCGGCGGTGTCGTTTCGACGGTAATGTCCAATCTCGGCCTCGAACGCTTCCTCGGCGACATGAAGCTGCAATTGCACCGCACCAAGGTCGGCGACCGTTATGTCGTGGAGCATATGCGCGCCCATGGGCTCAACGTCGGCGGCGAACAGTCGGGCCACATCGTGCTGTCGGATTTCTCGACCACCGGCGACGGCCTCGTTTCCGCGTTGCAGGTGCTGGCCTGCATCAAACGGCAGGGCAGGCCGGTCAGCGAATTGTCGAAGAAATTCGAGCCGGTGCCGCAACTCTTGAAGAATGTGCGCATCGTCGGCGGCAAGCCGCTCGAGGAAGCCCTGGTCAAGGCCGCCATCGAAGATGGCCGCCATCGCCTCGGCAAGGCCGGACGGCTGGTCATCCGACCATCCGGCACCGAGCCGCTGATCCGCGTCATGGCCGAGGGCGACGATCCGCAACTGGTCGAGGCCGTCGTCAACGACATCGTCGAGGTCATTTCGGAAACCCGCAGCGCCGCCTAAATCCAGCGCCCGGAAGGGCGTCGCCAGCGCGCCCGGAGGGCGTCGCGCCGAAGCGCTTTCACTCTGCAAAGCCCGCCTGTCCGGCGGGCTTCTTTTGTTGGCCAATGACTCGAAATCTGGAGATTCATAGTTAAGCAACAGGGTTAAATGCCTTTTAACCTTTGCAATTCATTATCCACGACTGAAAGCCAATCGCATTCGGACACGATCGCCGTTCCGAGCTTCTCAGGGGTGACAAGCATGTTCAATACAGCAAGGAAGGCCTTGTTCGCCGCGCTGTTCGCGGGCCTGGCATGGCCGGTGTTCGCAGCCGATTTCGTGGAACCGCCGGTGGTCGAAGAGGCTCCGCCGCCGGCGGTCTATGAGCAGCCTGCCGAAGTCGGCGGCTGGTATATCCGTGGCGACCTCGACTATCACAAGTCTGATGTGCGTGGCATCGACTATACGACCTACACCGTCGATCCCGTCACCACCATCATCACACCTGGCGACAGGTCGTTCGATTTCGGCAAGCTCAAGGGCGGTTTCTCGCTCGGCGCCGGTGTCGGTTACAAGGTCAACGACTACTTCCGCACGGATCTGACCGCCGACTACTGGTTCAAGTCGAACTTCGACGGCGGAACCTCGGACCTCACCACGACCTCGACCGAAGTGTCGAAAATGAGCGCCTTGCTGCTGCTGGCCAACGCCTATGTCGATATCGGCACCTATCACGGCATCACGCCCTATGTCGGCGCCGGTATCGGTGGTGCGCGCGTCAAGTGGGACGATGTCTACGATCCGAACACCACCGAACACAATCCCGGT
The DNA here is from genome assembly GCF_040320945.1 of Mesorhizobium sp. M0587. Lineage (NCBI taxonomy): Bacteria > Pseudomonadati > Pseudomonadota > Alphaproteobacteria > Hyphomicrobiales > Phyllobacteriaceae > Mesorhizobium > Mesorhizobium sp. M0587. The sequence goes on along the minus strand of NZ_JAMYQP010000010.1, from coordinate 48,957 downwards.
GCGGCCAACTGGCGCTTCGCTTACGCTCTGATGGCAGGCGCTTCCTACTGCTTGACCGACAAGATCATCCTCGATGCGGGCTATCGCTTCTCCCATATTCAGGGCGGCCGCATGTTCGAATGGGATGCGAGCAGCTCGGGTCCCGGCTTCGATCGCGGGTTCAATACCCACGAGGTGCGCGGTGGCCTGCGCTACCAGTTCGGCGGCAACAATGGATGCGCCGCACCGGTCGTGGCCTACCAGCCCGAACCCGAACCGATCTACACCAAGTAATCGCCTCGCCGTTCCAGGAATTCGTCGACCGCCCGGCAACAGCCGGGCGGTTTTTTGTTTGCGCGTTTGCAAATGAACCTGCACTTCGGAAATCAATTCGCTAACGCTCTGTTAGCCTTAACCCCGACTTAACCACTATGGTTAACAATGCCTCCTGAAACGATGGCTGCCGTCGCGGTTGCGGGCGGCGCCAAATCCGGGGAGTCGGGGACCATGACACTCACATCGCGTATGGTGCTGGCGCTAGCCGCACTCGGCCTCATGCCGCTGACCCCCGTGCTCGCCGCCGACTACGATCCGCCGATCTATGTCGATCAGGCGCCCGACTACGTGCCGGTCGAAGTCGGTTCCGGCTGGTATCTGCGCGGCGATGTTTCCTATCTGGTGCAGAAGAGCTTCAAGAACGATGATTTCGCCTTCACGCCCGCGAGCTTCGACGAAAAAGAAGACCCGATCTTTGCCAGCATAGGCTTCGGCTACCACTTCAACGATTATCTGCGCGCCGATCTCAATCTCGGCTATCTTCCCGGCAACAAGATCGGCGTCGGCTATGACGATTCCGGGAGCACGGTAGCGTACACCCAAGCCTCGGCTGACCTGAAGAACTACGCGTACTCGCTCATGCTCAACGGCTACGTCGACCTCGGCACTTATGTCGGGATCACACCCTATCTGGGCGGTGGCGTCGGCATCGTGCAGAGCACGCACAAGCTTTCGGCGAGCTATTTCACCAACAATTTCGACCCCACCGACGATTTCGTCCAGGAGGAAGACAAGACGCAGTATTCCTTCGCCTATACGCTGAATGCCGGTCTGGCCTATCAGGTGACGAAGAACGTTTCCGTCGATCTGGGCTATCAGTATTTCTCCGCCCCGGATGCCGAATATGTGACGGCCGAAAGCCTGACTTCCTATCCGGTCCACAAGGGCATCAGCAACCATCAGGTCAAGCTCGGGCTGCGCTACGATCTCTGGTAGGCCTGGGGCAGCCCAGGACCTTGGCGGCGGATCCCTGCGGTCCGCCGTTTGCGTTTGAAAAATCACGCGATGCTGATCGTGGATCGCCGGTATCCCGGCAGCGACAAAAACTTTCCTCTTGACGCCCGAAGCCTGAACGCATATCGCCGTCCGTGGGCCACCCCTCCCCAACGAGGGGCCACTATCTGGAAGGATAGACCACGATGACGACGCATGCGAAGCCCGGACTCCGTCCGGCAAACCCCAATTTTTCCTCAGGTCCCTGTGCGAAACGCCCCGGCTGGTCGGTCGAGGCGTTGAAGAACGCTGCGCTGGGCCGTTCCCACCGCGCCAAAGTCGGCAAGACCAAGCTCGAGCAGGCGATCGCGCTGACGCGCGAAATCCTCCAGGTTCCTGCCGACTACCGCATCGGTATCGTGCCGGCGTCGGACACAGGCGCCGTCGAGATGGCGCTGTGGTCGCTGCTCGGCGAGCGCGGCGTCGACATGGTCGCCTGGGAGAGTTTTGGTTCCGGCTGGGTCACCGATGTGGTCAAGCAATTGAAGCTAGCCGACGTGCGCAAGCTCGAAGCGGGCTACGGTGAACTGCCGGATCTGGCGAAGATCGATTTCGATCGCGACGTGGTCTTCACCTGGAACGGCACGACGTCAGGCGTGCGCGTGCCGAATGGCGATTTCATTCCGGCCGACCGCCAAGGCCTGACCATCTGCGACGCGACCTCGGCGGCGTTCGCGCAAAAGCTCGATTTCGAAAAACTCGATGTCGTCACCTTCTCCTGGCAGAAAGTGCTGGGCGGCGAGGGCGCACACGGCATGCTGATCCTGTCGCCCCGCGCCGTCGCGCGGCTGGAGACCTACAAGCCTTCATGGCCGCTGCCGAAGATCTTCCGCCTCACTTCGGGCGGCAAGCTGATCGAAGGCATCTTCAAGGGCGAAACCATCAACACGCCGTCGATGCTGTGCGTCGAGGACTATCTCGACGCGCTTCAATGGGCGAAGTCGATCGGCGGTCTCGACGCGCTGGTCGCCAGGGCCGATGCCAATGCCGCCGTGCTCGACGGTTTTGTCGGCAAGTCTTCGTGGCTCGGGCATCTCGCCACCCTGCCGGCGACGCGGTCGAACACCTCCGTGTGCCTGTCCTTCACGGACCCGGATATCGCGGCACTCGACGCGGACGCGCAGGCGGCCTTCGCCAAGGGCCTGGTCTCCGCACTCGACAAGGAAGGTGTCGCCTACGACATCGGCTCCTATCGCGACGCGCCGCCCGGCCTGCGCATCTGGTGCGGCGCGACGGTCGAGACATCCGACCTCAAGGCATTGCTGCCCTGGCTCGACTGGGCTTTTGCCGCGCAGAAGGCGTCGCTCAAGGCTGCGGCCTGAGATCATTCGCGGCGGCCTTCGGGCCGCCCATTCCGCCGATCAATCCTATTTTCAAGGAGGCCGCCATGGCGCCCCGCGTTCTCGTCTCAGACAAACTTTCCCCCACCGCCGTGCAGATCTTCAAGGATCGCGGCGTCGAGGTCGACTACCTGCCCGACCTCGGCAAGGACAAGGAAAAGCTGCTCGAAGTGATCGGCCAGTATGACGGCCTCGCCATCCGCTCGGCGACCAAGGTCACCGAGAAGCTGATCAACGCCGCCACCAGGCTCAAGGTCATCGGCCGCGCCGGCATCGGCGTCGACAATGTCGATATCCCCGCGGCGAGCCGCAAGGGCATCATCGTGATGAACACGCCTTTCGGCAATTCGATCACGACAGCCGAACACGCGGTCGCGATGATCTTCGCGCTCGCCCGCCAGATCCCGGAAGCCAACGCATCGACGCATGCCGGCAAATGGGAAAAGAACCGCTTCATGGGCGTCGAGATCACCGGCAAGACGCTGGGAATCATCGGCTGCGGCAACATCGGCTCGATCGTCGCCACGCGCGGCGTCGGCCTCAAGATGCACGTCATCGCCTTCGACCCGTTCCTGTCGGACAAACGTGCCGAGGAACTCGGCGTCGACAAGGTCGAGCTCGACGAGCTGTTCGCGCGAGCCGACTTCATCACGCTGCACACGCCGCTAACCGACAAGACGCGCAACATCATCGATGCCGCGGCGATCGCCAGGATGAAGAACGGTGTGCGCATCATCAACTGCGCCCGCGGTGGGCTGATCGTCGAGGCCGACCTGGTCGCGGCGCTGAAGAGCGGCAAGGTCGCCGGCGTCGGCATCGATGTGTTCGAGGTCGAGCCGGCCGAGCAGAACGCCCTGTTCGGCATGGAGAACGTGGTGGCGACGCCGCATCTCGGCGCTTCGACGGCCGAAGCGCAGGAGAATGTCGCGCTGCAGGTCGCCGAACAGATGGCCGACTATCTGATCAAGGGCGCCGTCTCCAACGCCATCAACATGCCGTCGATCACGGCGGAAGAAGCGCCGCGGCTCAAGCCCTTCGTCAAGCTCGCCGAAGTGCTCGGCGCCTTTGTCGGCCAGGTCACCGAAGATCCGATCAAGGAAGTGGAGATCCTGTTCGACGGCTCGACCGCGACCATGAATACGCGGGCGCTGATCAGCGCTGCCCTTGCCGGCCTGATCCGGCCGCAGGTCGCCGACGTCAACATGGTCTCGGCGCCGATCATGGTGAAGGAGCGTGGCATCATCGTCGCCGAGGTCAAGCGGGACAAATCCGGCGTGTTCGACGGTTATATCAAGCTCACCGTCACGACCGAGCACAGGACGCGCTCGATCGCCGGCACCTGCTTCTCCGACGGCAAGCCGCGCTTCATCCAGATCAAGGGCATCAATCTCGACGCCGAAGTCGGCCAGCACATGCTCTATACGACTAATGCCGATGCCCCCGGCATCATCGGTCTGCTCGGCACGGTCTGCGGCGAGAACGGCGTCAACATCGCCAACTTCCAGCTTGGCCGCAACCGGCCGGGCGGCGATGCCATCGCGCTGCTCTATCTCGACGCGCCGTTCCCGGAAAAAGTGCTGGAGCAGGTCAAGGCGCACAAGTCGATCGATTCAGCCAAGCGGCTGCAGTTCGACGTCAACACGATTTGATCCAGCTTGTCGTGGAGATCCAGAAGGCGCGGTCTGACCCGCGCCTTCCGATTGCTCAACGCGTCCTGGCCGACGGCAGCATCGCCATCTTTCGCCCGCTATATTCGGCAAGAGCGATGCCGCCGAGCACGAGCACAAGCGCCAAGGCCTGATAGAGCTGGAACGTCTCGCCGACGATCAGAACCGAAAGCAGCGTGCCGAAGATCGGCACCAGATTGATGAACAGGCCGGCGCGGTTGGCGCCGATCAGCTCGTTGCCCCTGATGTAGAGGATCTGCGAGATGACCGACGCGCCGATCGCGGTATAGACGATCACCGCCCAGCCGCGCGCGTCGGGTACGATGACATTGCCGGCAGCGACCTCCCACAGGAAAAAGGGCAGCGAGGTGGCGAGCGCGGCCATCGACATGGCCAGCATCAGGCTTTGCCAGCGCATCACCGGCTTGAGCCGCAGCCCGACCGAGTAGCCGCTGTAGAGCACGACCGCGACCAGCATGATGGCGTCGCCGAAATTGAGCTCCAACGTCAGCAGCCGGCGGGGGTCGCCGTGGCAGGCGGTCAGGATGACGCCGAGGATGGTCAGCACCACGCCGACGATCTGCGCCCAGTTCACGCGCAAGCGAAAGAAGATGAAATTGGCTGTCATGATCAGGATCGGCATCGCCGCCTGTTCGATCGAGACGTTGATCGCCGTCGTATAGTTGAGCGCCGTGTAGAAGATGGTGTTGAACAAGGTGAAGCCGCTGGCGCCGAGTGCGGCCAGAACGAACCAGTGCCTGCGCACTACCGGCCAGTCCTCCTGGATTGTCTTCCAGCCGACCGGCAGCAAGATCAGCACGGCCAGCGCCCAGCGCAGGAAGACCAGCGTCATCGGCGAAACGTGATCGACCGCCAGCTTGCCGGCCACCGAGTTGCCGCCCCACAGCAAGGTGGTGAGCATCAGGAATATGTAGGCGCTTCGGTGCATTGCGGGTCGCCGCCGGGAGGACTGAACTGGTGGTCCTTGCCGGCCTATTGCCCTCGCCCGGCCAAGTAAAGGATGTCAAAGCCGAAAATTGTTGTGCCTTAGGGTATTTTCGGCGGCAAAGAAAGGTCGCATCGCCTTGCTCTTGACGCTATAGAGGCCTGTCGTTTCGAACCATATTCAAGCCGCTCGGCGGCGTCTCAAGGGAAAAGAAACATGGCCAATGTGGTGGTCGTCGGCTCGCAGTGGGGCGACGAAGGCAAGGGCAAGATCGTCGACTGGCTGTCGGAGCGCGCCGATGTCGTTGTGCGTTTCCAGGGCGGCCACAATGCCGGCCACACGCTGGTCGTCGACGGCAAGGTCTACAAGCTGTCGCTGCTGCCGTCGGGCGTCGTGCGGCAAGGCAAGCTTTCCATCATCGGCAATGGCGTCGTCTTCGACCCGCACGCTTTCGTGGCCGAGGTGGCGAAGCTCAAGGGACAGGGCGTCGACGTGACGCCGGATCGCCTGAAAATAGCCGAAAACACAGCGCTAATCCTTTCCCTGCACCGAGAGCTGGACGGATTCCGCGAGGATGCCGCCTCCAATTCCGGAACGAAGATTGGCACGACCCGCCGTGGCATCGGCCCCGCCTATGAGGACAAGGTGGGCCGGCGCGCGGTTCGGGTGATGGATCTGGCGGATTTGGAAACACTGCCCTTGAAGGTCGACAGGCTGCTGACGCATCACAACGCACTGCGTCGCGGGCTCGGCCATGGCGAGGTCACGCATGACGCGATCATGGCGGAATTGACCTCGATCGCGAATGACATCCTGCCCTATATGGATCGCGTCTGGAAGATACTCGACGACAAGCGCCGGGCCGGCGAACGCATCCTGTTCGAGGGCGCCCAAGGCACACTGCTCGACATCGATCACGGCACCTATCCCTTCGTCACCTCGTCCAATACGGTGGCCGGGCAGGCGGCTGCCGGCTCCGGCGTCGGCCCAGGCGCCATCGGCTATGTGCTCGGCATCACCAAGGCGTACACCACGCGCGTCGGCGAAGGCCCGTTCCCGACGGAACAGAAGAACGAGATCGGCGAGTTCCTCGGCACGCGCGGCCATGAATTCGGCGTCGTCACCGGTCGCAAGCGTCGCTGCGGCTGGTTCGACGCGGTGCTGGTGCGCCAGGCCGTCGCCGTCAACGGCATCAAGGGCATCGCGCTGACCAAGCTCGACGTGCTCGACGGGCTGGACGAGATCAAGGTCTGCACCGGCTACCGGCTCGATGGCGAGATGATCGACTATCTGCCGGCCAGCCAGGGCGCGCAAGCCCGCGTCGAACCAGTCTATGAGACGCTTGAGGGCTGGAAAGGCACCACTGCCGGGGCGCGCAGCTGGAACGATCTGCCGGCCCAGGCGGTCAAATACGTCCGACACATCGAGGAGTTGATCGGCGCGCCGGTCGCACTGCTCTCCACCAGCCCGGAACGGGACGACACGATACTTGTGACCGATCCGTTTCAAGACTAGTTTCTCAAGCCTTTCCGGGCATGGCGGCTGATTTGCGGGGGCCGGTCCGGGAGCAAAATACAGGTCGACCCAAGCATGGCAGATTTCGTTTCTGTTCTGAAAAAGCAGCTCGACAAGCACGACGAGCCGGCGCTCGATACGCGCAAGCGGATCTATGATAGCGCGCGTTCCGCGCTCCAAAGGAAACTTGGGGAGTTTTCGCCACCGCTTTCCGCCGACGTCATAAGCAAACAGAAACGCTCCCTCGAAGACGCCATCGCGGGTATCGAGCGGGACTATGCCAAGAGCCTGCCAGAGTCCGATCCGCTCGCCGAACTGGAACACATCTTTTCCTCGATCGATCGGAACAAGAACCAGCCAAGTCATACACGGTCGCCGGCAGAACCAGTCTTGCCTACACCGCCCGCCGCCAAGCCTGAGCCCTCCCGGCCCGCCCCACCGCCGGCCGCCAAGGTCGAGCCGAGTTGGCAAAAGCCCGCTTCGATTCCGGTGCAGCCCGTCCCGGACTTGGCCGGCCAGGCCTTGCCGGGCATGGGTGCGGACCGCGACGAGAGCGAGGACGTCTTTCCGAATGACAACGAGCCGGCGGCGACCGAGACTTTCCAGCGCCCTCGGCCTGCCGAGCGCAAGCGCAGCTATGGCGGACTGATCGCCGCCGTGGCCATCTTGCTGGTCGTTGCCGGTGGTGGCTACGGCATCTGGCTGAACAAGGACGCCTTCGGCAAGATGCTGGGTCTCGATGGCAGCAAGGTGGCGAAGACCGAGCCGGTGAAACCAGCTCCGGCCAAGCCGGCCACCGATGCCCAACCAGCGCCCGCAGCCGGCACCGAGGCCGAAGGAACAAAGTTCACGCAGCGGCTGACGCCACAAGGCAGCGAGGTAGATCCCGGCCCGGCCGGCGGACAAAGCGGCGTAGGCGAGGGTGAATCCGTCGCAGCACTGACGACGCCGCCATCCGCGACCAACGCGCCGGCGATTGCCGCGCCGAGCGCCGGCACGCCGCCCGCCGCCGCACCTGCCGCGAATACGGCTCCGCCGGCGGCACAGGCGACGCCGCCCGCCAATGGAGCACCGGCTGCGCCGGCCGGTGCGACCGCCACTCCGCCAGCGCCGGCAGGCGCCGCGCCGACTGCGCCTGCCCCGGCACCGGCACCGGCGCAAACGTCGCTGCCGGTCGGCCAGAAAGCGATCTTCTACGAGGAGCGCACCAGCACTGCGCAGGGTTCGGCCGAGCCTGGCAACATCGTCTGGTCGCTGGTGCAGGAATCGCCCGGCGGTGACCTGCCGCCGGAGCCGGCGATCCGCGCCGAAGCGACCATTCCCGGCAAGGACATCCAGTTGCGCATGACCATCCGCCGCAACACCGACCAGACCTTGCCGGCCAGCCATATCATCGAGATGATCTTCCTGACGCCCGAGGGTTTCGAAGGCGGCGGTGTCGACAACATTCTGCGCGTCGCCATGAAAGGCTCCGAACAGGACGCCGGCAGCCCGCTGATCGGTATCCCGGCCAAGATCGCCGATGGGTTCTTCCTCGTCGCGCTCAACGACACCAAGGCCGACGAAGACGCCAATTTGACGTTGCTTCGCGGCCAGGACTGGATCGACGTGCCGGTGGTCTACAAGACCGGACGACGGGCGCTGCTGACCATGGAAAAAGGCATTCCCGGCGAGAAGGTGTTCGACGAGGCGATCAAGGCTTGGCAGGCGAAGACGGCGGGCTAAGTCGACGGCAACCGGCCGACCCCGGTCAGAAGCCCTGAAACAGCATGTCGAGCGCGGCGACGATGTCGTCGTGGTGCTTGGAAAGATTTCCCTCGGCATCCGCCAATTCGGATGCTGTCAAGGCTGATATGAACTGTGTGACCATCACATGATCTTTGCCATCGATGGCGAAAGTCGGGTTTAGCCGTCGCCCGGAACCGGGGCTGTTGGGCGGCATCAACGGAACGACGACCCTCGTGCCCAGTCCTTCAAGAAGCTCAGACTGAACGTCGAGAAGATAACCGTACCTTCGGCATTTCGATAGAGATCGTAGCGTGCCATCAAAACAGCCGGTGTTTGGCCAATGGCAGTCCGTTGCGTCTGACATATTCATTAGAGCTATCAATGGCTTCTCTGTTCTCTTCTTGCCATCGACGGGTTTTTTCCGCCGCAATCGCTTTCGCGATACCTGCCTCGGCGGCGCGTGAGATATTGATGCCCAACGCCTTGGCGTCCTTGATCAACTGGGAGTCGATGGACGTGTTAACAGATTGTCGCTGAGGTTTTGGCGCCGATTGAAGCACAGAAACCACCTCCTTTTATGCGCATATTGTACGCGCATAAAAGTTCAGTTGCGATCTCACCCCTCCATCTCCTCGCGCAACATTTCCAGCTCAAGCCATTCTTCCTCGAGCGCCGCCAGTGTCGCGCGCTCCTTGTCGAGAGCGGCGATGGTTTTCTGGAACGAGGCCGGATCGCGCTCGTAATAGGCGGGGTCGGCGATGTTATTCTCCAGCCGTGAGATCGAGGCCATCACCGCCTCGATTTTTTTCGGCAGCGATTCCAGTGCGAACTTTTGCTTGAACGACAGTTTCTTCGCTGGCCCTTTTGACGCTGCCGGCTCGCCTTTGCCCGTCGCTGGCGCTTCGCCGGCCTCGGCCTTCGCGCGCGCCTTGCGGTCATCGAGCCTGGTGCCGCCGCGCTGCGCCAGCATGTCGGAATAGCCGCCGGCATATTCGATCCAGCGGCCGCCGCCATCGGGCGCGATGATGCTGGTCACGGTGCGGTCAAGGAAATCGCGGTCGTGGCTGACCAGGATGACCGTGCCGGCAAAGCCGGCGACCAGTTCCTGCAAGAGTTCCAGCGTCTCCATGTCGAGATCGTTGGTCGGCTCATCGAGCACCAGAAGGTTTGCCGGCCGTGCCAGCACGCGCGCCAGGATCAGCCGCGCCCGCTCGCCGCCGGAAAGCTCGCGCACCGGCGTGCGCGCCTGCTCCGGCTTGAACAGGAAGTCCTTCATGTAGGAGACGACATGGCGCTGCTCGCCATTGATGACGAGGTTCTCGCCGCGTCCGTCGGTGAGATATTGCGCCAGCGTCTCCTGCGGATCGACCGCTTCGCGCTTCTGGTCGAGCGTGGCGATCTCCAGGTTGGTGCCCAACCGCACGGAGCCGGCGTCCGGCGCCAGTTCGCCGGTCAGCATCTTCAAGAGCGTCGTCTTGCCGGCGCCGTTCGGGCCGACGAGGCCGACGCGGTCGCCGCGCTGGATGCGGGTCGAGAAGCCCTTGACCACGGTGAGGTCGCCAAAACTCTTCTCGATATTCTTGGCCTCGATTACCAGCTTGCCGGATTCGGCGGCGTCGCTCGCCACCATGGTGGCCGAACCTTCGGCGCCGCGATGGCCGCGAAAACGCTGGCGCATGGTCTGCAATTCGCCCAGCCGGCGCATGTTGCGCTTGCGTCTTGCAGTCACGCCATAGCGCAACCAGTGCTCCTCGCGCACGATCTGGCGGCCGAGCTTGTGCTGTTCGCGCTCTTCTTCCTCCAGCACGAGGTCGCGCCATTCTTCGAAATGGCCAAAGCCCTTGTCCAGCCTGCGGGTCTGGCCGCGATCGAGCCAGACGGTGGCACGCGACACGCGTTCGAGAAAGCGGCGGTCGTGCGAGATGACGATGAGGGCGGAGGAGGTGCGAACGAGCTCCTCTTCCAGCCACTCGATGACCGACAGATCGAGATGGTTGGTCGGCTCATCGAGCAGCAGAATGTCGGGTTCCGGCGCCATGACGCGGGCAAGTGCCGCGCGCCTGGCCTCGCCGCCGGACAGATCGTTCGGCCGTTCTTCGCCCGACAGGCCGAGGTGCTCCATCAGATAGCTGGCGCGGTAGGGATCGTCGGCGGGGCCAAGCCCGGCCTCGACATAGGCGCGCACGGTGGCGAAGCCTTCCATGTCGGGCATCTGCGGCAAATAGCGGACGGTCGCCGAAGGCTGGCGGAACACCTCGCCGTCCTGCGGCTCGATCAGTCCGGCGGCGATCTTGAGCAGCGTCGACTTGCCGGAGCCGTTGCGGCCGACCAGCGCGATCTTGTCGCCGGCCGAAGCGGTCAAGGCGGCGCCATCGAGCAGCGGCGCGCCACCAAAGGTCAGTTTTATCCCGTCGAGATTGAGAAGGGGCGGGGCCATGTCAGCTTTCAGCTAATGGATAGGGATGAGCAAGCAGCATCGCGCGGCCGTGGCCGAGGGCGATCTCAAGGCTGCCCTTGACTTCGTTGGAGATGGTCAGCGACGAGCCGAACGCCACCTGGACGTGGTTCAGCGGCCATTTGGCGCCGGAAACGGTCAGGCCGGCAAGTTCGGAGAAGCCAAGGATCGAAAACAGCGTGCCGGCGGCATAGTCGAAACTGGTTTTCCCGGACAGCAGAGGGACGCCTTCCTGGGCGCCGCTGGTCAAAAGTACTTCCGTTCCTGCCTCGGCCAGCCGCAGGCCGAGTGCCATATGCAGGAAGGCGTGGTCGGCGCGCTTGCCGCCGAAGGCGCCTGCAAGCACGAGACGGGTCGCACCGCGTTCGAGCGCAGCCGCGATCGCCAGTTCACCGTCGGTCTGGTCCTTCTCCGCCGGAAAGGTCCGGCGCGGTACGGCGGCGAGATCGTCAGGCAGATTGGCCGGCACGGAATCGAAATCGCCCACCCACAGCTCCGGGGTAAGGTCCAGCAGCCGCGCGTGGCCGATGCCGGCGTCGGCGGCGATCACGCGGGAACGTTCGACATGGCGGTCGAGCCGCGGCGTGCGGATGAGATCGCCGCCAAGCAGGATGGTGAATGTGCTCATATCCTGTCGCCCTTACCAGCCCGGCACGGGAAACGGAAGGCCGGCAAACTCCGCTTGCGTGGTTCGCCGGCCGGGCCTATGTGTCGAGGCGCTCTAACGGGGTGCCGGACGCGATCTTCGCGGACCGGCTGAGAGGCAGTCTCGCCAACCCGCTGAACCTGATCCGGTTTGTACCGGCGGAGGGATTAGACGTTTCGGACAGTCCGACGCCTCAATTCCCTTCAACTCGAACGAAGGAGGCGCCGATGCGCACGCTTTTATACTCTCTTGTCTCGGCAATGGTCCTGGCCCTGTCCGGACCGGCCTTGGCCAAGGACAAGCTCACCGTCTACACCTATGAAAGCTTCACCGCCGACTGGGGTCCCGGCCCGGTTGTGAAGAAGGAGTTCGAGGCGGAATGCGGCTGCGATGTCGAGTTCGTCTCGGTCGCCGATGGCGTGGCCTTGCTCAACCGCGTCAAGCTCGAAGGCGCCTCGACCAAGGCCGACATCGTGCTTGGCCTCGACACCAACCTCACCGCCGACGCCAAGGCCAGCGGCCTGTTCGCGCCGCATGGCGCGGTGACGGAGGTCAACGTGCCGGGTGGCTGGAGCGACGACACTTTTGTTCCCTTCGACTACGGCTATTTCGCCGTCGTCTATGACACGCAGAAGCTGAAGACACCGCCGAAGAGCCTGAAGGAGCTGGTCGAAGGCAGCGCCGACGACAAGATCGTCATCCAGGATCCGCGCACTTCGACACCGGGTCTCGGCCTGCTGTTGTGGGTCAAGTCGGTCTATGGCGACAAGGCGCCGGAGGCCTGGGCCAAGCTCAAGGCCAAGGTGCTGACCGTGACGCCGGGCTGGAGCGAGGCCTACGGCTTGTTCACCAAGGGCGAGGCGCCCATGGTGCTGTCCTACACCACCTCGCCGGCCTATCACATGGTCGCCGAAAACACCGAGCGCTACCAGGCGGCGTCCTTCGAAGAGGGCGAGTACCTGCAGATCGAGGTCGCCGGCATCACCACCACGGGGGCCAAGAATCCGCTGGCGGAAAAGTTCATGGCCTTCATGACCGGACCGAAATTCCAGGACGCCATCCCGGAGACCAACTGGATGTTCCCGGCCGGCAAGACCGACAAACCGCTCAACCCGGCCTTCGACAAACTGGTCAAGCCGACCAAGACCTTGCTGTTCAGCCCCGAGGAGGTCGCGGCCAACCGCAAGGCCTGGGTGGATGAATGGCTGGCGGTGATGAGCAAGTAGTTTGGCTATATGATTGAAAGATGATCGCCCTACGGCGCCCCCCTCTGTCCTGCCGGACATCTCCCCCACAAGGGGGAGATTGGCAGCTTCGTTGCCGGCTCGTTCCTGGCAGCGTTTGAGATTGGCGGAAGCCGCAGCGACATCCGATCTTCCCCCTCGTGGGGGAGATGTCCGGCAGTCACGTTCGTCAAGTCCCCGCCAGTCGATGATATCGAGGCAGATGGTGCAGCGTGCAACGCGCTGACCCCCGCACCACCGCCGGTGTCCTCGCACTCGCTGCAATCGCGCTCCTCATTGGCGGGGCGTTTGCCGGCCTGATCATCGAGGGTGCCCACGACTTATCCGGCGCGCGGGGGGCCTTCGACGCCTATCTCCTGCGCGTTATCCGCTTCACGCTCTGGCAGGCGGCGCTCTCGACGCTGCTTTCAGTCGGCCCGGCATTGTTCGTGGCGCGCGCGCTGTCGCGGCATCCAGCTTTCTTCGGCCGCGCCTTCATCCTGCAACTCTTCGCCATACCCCTGGCCCTGCCGGCGATCGTCGCGGCACTCGGCATCCTCGCCCTCTATGGCCGTGCCGGATATTTCGCCGGTCTGTTCAGTGCTGCTGGCGGTCAGAGCTGGCCGGGAATCTATGGCCTGTCCGGCATTCTAATCGCTCACGTTTTCTTCAACCTGCCACTGGCGACCAGGCTATTTCTGGAGGCGCTGCGGACCATACCTTCCGACCAGTGGCGGCTGGCGAGCCAGCTCGGCATGGGGGCGCGGCCGGCCTTCCGGCTGATCGAGTGGCCGACCTTGCGTGCCGCCTTGCCAGGTGTCGCCGGGCTTGTCTTCATGCTCTGCATCACCTCGTTCACCATCGTGCTGACGCTCGGCGGCGGGCCGGCCGCGACGACGCTCGAGGTCGGCATCTACCAGGCGCTGCGCTTCGATTTCGATCCGTCGCGGGCGGTGACGCTGACCCTGCTGCAAATCGCATTGACCTTCGTCGTGGTGCTGGCGCTGACGCGGCTTGGCGCCAACGTGGTCGGAGATACCAGCCTGCCGGTCGCGCCACGCCGCTATCTCTCCATCAAAGGCACCGAGACCGCGCTGAATGCCGTGCTGATCGTGCTTGCACTGCTGTTCGTCATCGGACCGATGGCGGCCACGGTGATGGCCGGACTTGGCGCCGATCTTGGCCGCCTGGCCAGCGAGGTCGCCGTAAGACAAGCGATGCTGACCAGCGCGGTGCTCGCCTTTCTGTCGGCGCTGCTTTCGGTGATGCTGTCGCTGGCGCTGACCATGGCGCGGCGTGCGCTGGCGATGAACCGCCGCGTCGGCCCGAGGACGATGCTCGAACATGCCACCGATACAGGCGCGGGGTTTGTCCTGGTCGTGCCGCCGATCGTCATCGGCGCCGGCTGGTTCCTGTTGCTGCGCCATATCGGCGACGTCTTCGCCATTGCCCCGGTCATGGTCGTTACCGTCAACGCGGTGATGGCGATGCCGTTCGCGCTGCGGGCCGTCCGTCCCGGCTACGATGCCGCAAGCGAGCGACACGAACGGCTCTGCGCACAGCTCGGCATCGCTGGATGGAACCGGCTCATTCTGGTCGACTGGCCGTCACTGCGGCGGCCACTTGCCACCGCCTTTGCTTTCGCCATGGCACTGTCGCTCGGCGATCTCGGCGTCATCGCCCTGTTCGGCAGTGATTCCGTGCAGACCTTGCCTTACCTTCTCCTGGCGCGGATGGGCAGTTACCGCACCGAGGATGCCGCCGGCCTGGCGTTGCTGCTCGGCCTCGTCTGTCTCGCGCTGGTGCTGGCAGCGGACTGGCTTGGAAGGGAGAAGATCCGTGATGCCTGACGACGCGGCCGGCGGGAAAGGGGTTCCAGTTCGGCTGGACAAGGTCTCGTTCAGCTATGGCGAGGCACCGCTTGTCTTCGACATAGCGTTCGCCGTGGCGAAAATCACCGCGGTCATGGGGCCGAGCGGCTCGGGCAAGTCGACGCTCCTCAATCTGGTCGCCGGCTTCGAGACACCTCTGTCCGGCCGTGTCCTGATCGACGGGGTCGATGTTACGGCCGAGCCGCCGGCGGCTCGGCCGGTGTCGATGGTGTTCCAGGAAAATAACCTTTTCGCCCATCTCTCCGTCGAGCAGAATGTCGGACTCGGCCGCTCGCCATCGCTGCGGTTGACGCAGGCCGATCAGGCGACCGTCGCCGATGCGCTTGCGCGCACCGGTCTTTCCGGCAAGGAAAAGCGGCTACCGCGCGAACTTTCCGGCGGCGAGCGGCAGCGCGTTGCGCTCGCCCGCGTGCTGGTGCGCGACCGTCCGGTGCTGCTGCTCGATGAACCCTTCGCCTCGCTCGGGCCTGCCTTGCGTGCCGACATGCTCGATCTGGTTGCCGCGGTCCATGCCGAGCGCGGCATGACGGTGGTGTTCGTCACGCATCAGCCCGAAGATGCCCGCCGTATCGCCCAGCACGTGGTGTTCCTGGACGACGGCATGGTCGCTGCCGCCGGCGAGGCGGATGATTTCTTCGCCGGGGCTGGTCCGGAAGAATTCCGGCGCTATGTCGGTGCGAGTGCAGGGGAGGCCGTATCACGAGATATTGCCCGGAAGCGGCCATAATTTACGGTCAAACCGGCTCCAGGGATGGGGCGCTTGCTTGCCATGGCTGGAGTAGTGTGGCTAGGTCCGCCTTATTGGTCCGGCATGGACCCTGATTTGGCTACAGCATCCGCCGCCCGTCCGGAGGGGACGCGCGACGGATATTGTAGCAGTTTGTTTTTACGCGTGGCACCTTCCGAAGGTCGCTCCCGATTTTCGTGGCCATGCGCCGGGACCCGAAAGGAGGCCGTTCTGGCGATCGGCGTCAACAGACCACGAACGAATCCGCTGGCGCGCTTTCTCGCTCTGGCCGGTTTTGCCGTGGCGTTGGCGAGTTGCCAGATGTTTACGCCTCCGGAAGTTCAGGAATCCGGCTTCCAGCCGTCCGACAAGCCGATCACGGTCGATAATGTCACCGGCAACAACAAGCTCGCCGAACTGGCCAAGGCGCAGCACCCGCGCATTCTGGCGACCTATGGCGGCGAATATTCCGATCCGAGGCTGGAGCGCATGGTCGCCAAGGTGGTCGGCAGCCTGACAGTGGTGTCGGCCAACCCGACGCAGACCTATCGCATCACCATCCTGAATTCGCCCAACGTCAACGCGTTCGCGCTGCCGGGCGGCTATCTCTACATCACGCGCGGCCTCCTGGCGCTGGCCAACGACTCTTCCGAGCTCGCCGCCGTCATCGCGCACGAGATGGGCCATGTCACTGCCAATCACGGCCTGCAGCGCCAGCAATTGGAGGCCGAGGAAGGCCTGGCGACCAAGGTCGTTTCCGACGTGCTCGGCGATAGCCCGACCGCCAAGGCCGCGCTGATCCGCGGCAAGCTCAGGCTGGCGCAATTCTCGCGCAACCAGGAACTGGAGGCGGACGCCATCGGCATCAAGTCGATCGGCGAGGCGGGTTA
This sequence comes from Mesorhizobium sp. M0587, assembly GCF_040320945.1. NCBI lineage: Bacteria > Pseudomonadati > Pseudomonadota > Alphaproteobacteria > Hyphomicrobiales > Phyllobacteriaceae > Mesorhizobium > Mesorhizobium sp. M0587. The sequence goes on along the minus strand of NZ_JAMYQP010000010.1, from coordinate 32,620 downwards.
TGATCCCTATGCCGCCGGCCGCTTTCTGCAGTCGATGTCGGCCTACACCGACTTCCGCTCGATCAGCGGCGCCACCGATGCCAGCCTCGACTTCCTGGCCACGCACCCCAATACGCCGCAGCGCATCGATCTGGCGCAACGCCACGCCCGCCAGTTCGGCGCGCCCGGCGTCGGCACGCGCGACCGTGATTCCTTCCTCGCCGGCATAGACGGCCTGCTTTACGGGGACACGCCCGAGGAAGGCTATGTGCGCGGCGAAACCTTCCTGCATCCTGGCCTTGGCGTGTCCTTCTCGGTGCCCGAAGGCTTCATCATCGACAATTCGGCGGCGGCAGTGACGGCGACCGGGCCGGGCGACATAGCGATCCGCTTCGACGGGGTTTCGATCGACAAGAACCGGACGCTGACCGACTACATCCGCAGCGGCTGGGTCGCCGGTCTCGACGACAGCGCCGTCAAGCAGGAAACGATCAACGGCAATGAGGCGGCGACCGCGCATGCCGGCGCCGAAGGCTGGCAGTTCGACATCGCGGTGATCCGTGCCGGCGGCCAGGTCTACCGGCTGCTCACCGCGGCACCCTCGGCCAGCACCTCGCTGGACACGGTGGCGCGCTCGGTCAGCGGCTCCTTCCGGATCCTGAGTGCCGCGGAAAAGGCGGCCCTGAAACCGCTGCGTATCCGCGTGCTCACCGTTCAGCCGGGGCAAACGATGGGTTCGCTTTCAGCTCAGATGGTTGGTGTCGACCGCAAGCTCGACCTATTCCGCGTGCTCAACGCGCTGTCGCCGGGTGCGGCGGTTTCGGCCGGTGACAAGGTCAAGATCGTCACCGACAAGTAAAGGCCTTTTGTCGGAAGTTCAGGCGGCCGCCGCCAGAAATTCGGGGTTCTGCTTCACCAGTGCGACCTTTAGCTTTTCCATGGCGCGGGCCTCGATCTGGCGGACGCGCTCCTTGGAGATGCCGAGCGTCTCGCCAAGTGCCTCGAGCGTGGCCCCCTCGTCACTCAGCCGGCGCTCCTCGATGATGCGGAGCTCGCGCGCGTTGAGCGCGCCAAGCGCTGTCTTCAGCCACACCGAACGGCGCTCGACATCGATCGTATCGCCCACGATTTCGTCGGGCAGGGGATCGTCCGAGACCAGGAAGTCCATCCGTTCGGTGGCGCCCGTTTCGTCGGCTAGCGGCACGTTGAGCGAGGAATCCGGAGCCGACAGCCGCGAATCCATCATCGCCACGTCAGCCTCGGAAACACCAAGTGCAACCGACACCTCGCGGTAAAGGGTTTCGTTGGAGAGCGGCTCGGTCCCGTTTGCAAGACGGGCACGCAAGCGCCTGAGGTTGAAGAACAAAGCCTTCTGCGCCGAACTGGTGCCGCCGCGTACGATCGACCAGTTGCGCAAGATGTAGTCCTGCATCGAGGCGCGAATCCACCACGTCGCATAGGTCGAGAACCGCACTTCGCGCTCCGGTTCGAAGCGGGCGGCGGCCTCAAGCAGGCCGACATGACCTTCCTGGATCAGGTCGCCGAGCGGCAAGCCGTAGTGGCGGAACTTCGAGGCCATCGAGATGACGAGCCGCATATGGGCGACTGTGATGCTATGCAGCGCGTTTTGGTCGTTGTCTTCCTTCCAACGCAACGCGAGCCGGTGTTCCTCGTCACGTTCGAGGTAGGGAGCCTTCATTGCCGCACGGACCATGATCCGTCCTGCCGTGTCTTCCATCATGAGGTGCTCCCTGGCTCAGGCGATGCGGATGACTTCGCGAACGTGGCAGGAGCCGGGTTGAAATGACGGCGTCCTGCCCTACAACAGCCAGAACGTGCCATGCTCGGGAAAGGTTCCGTGGCCGCTTGCGGGCGGACTGCGTTGCCTGGGAGACGTCGGCGGTGATCCGTGATGATCCTGATCGCCACCGGAAATCGCTTTTTATGGAATCTGGTTTCAGAAATTGGCTGTCTTTGAAATTCTGTTCCTTATTTTTCTCCCCAGCATCTGTCAGTTTCCTGCGCTCACAACGTGCCTGACATCAGGCCCAGGACGGGATCACAGAAAAATGAAATGGCTGAAGTCGCTCATAGTCGCCGGAACGCTGCAGGTTCTGGCAATCACCGCTGGCCATGCCGGCGCCAATCTCGACCAGATCAAGCAGGCAGGAGTCATCAAGGTCGGCACGGAAGGCACTTATGCGCCGTTCACCTATCATGACGCTTCCGGTGCGCTGGTCGGTTTCGACGTCGAAATCGCCAAGGCGATCGGCGACAAGCTCGGGGTCAAGGTCGAGTTCCTCGAAGGGAAATGGGACGGGCTGATTGCCGGTCTCGATGTCAATCGCTATGACGCCGTCATCAATGAAGTCGGCATCACCGACGCCCGCAAGGCCAAGTACGATTTCTCAGATCCCTACATCGCTTCCAAGGCGGTGCTGATCGTGCGTGGCGACAACACCGACATCAAGAGCTTCGCCGACCTCAAGGGGAAGAAATCGGCGCAGTCGCTGACCTCGAATTTCGGCAAGCTGGCCGAGACAAACGGCGCCGAGCTCGTCGGCACCGATGGTTTCGACCAGTCGATCCAGCTGCTTTTGACCGGCCGCGCAGACGCCACCATCAACGACAGCCTGTCGTTCCTCGACTTCAAGAAGCACAAGCCCGACGCCAATGTGAAGATCGCCGCACAGGAAGAGAACGCCGACTATTCCGGCGTCATCGTGCGCAAGGGCGATCCGGAGCTGGTGGCGGCCATCAACAAGGCGTTGGCCGACATCAAGGCCGATGGAACCTACCAGAAGATCGCCGATACCTATTTCGGCCAGGACGTTTCGAAGTAATCCTTACGAGGTGGGCCGGTCTCCCCGGCTCCCGGCAACGTATCGGGCGGCGGGCTGTCTTTGACGGCTCGTCGCTTTTATCGTGATATGGCACCCAGCGTTCGCGCTTCATCAAGCCACCTTGCCCATTCTGGAGGATCTTTCGTGCTGCACTGGCTGCAACTGATGCTGGAGTCGCTGCCTTCGCTGCTGTGGGCTGCCTTGATCTTCACCGTGCCGCTGACGCTGCTGTCTTTCGCCCTTGGGCTGACGGTCGGCCTGGGTGCGGCGCTCGGCCGGCTGTTCGGCCCGAAGCCGCTGGTCGCGCTTGTGCGCTTCTATGTCTGGATCTTCCGTGGCACGCCGCTCCTGGTGCAGCTGTTCCTGATCTTCTACGGCCTGCCGTCGGTCGGGATCCTGCTCGACGCCTTCACGGCGGCGCTGATCGGCTTCACGCTCAACATCGGCGCCTACACGTCGGAGATCATCCGCGCAGCCATAGGCTCGGTGCCGAAAGGCCAGTGGGAAGCCGCCTATTCGATCGGCATGACCTGGGGCCAGGCGATGCGGCGCACCATCCTGCCGCAAGCCGGCCGCGTTGCCGTGCCACCGCTCTCCAACACCTTCATCTCGCTGGTCAAGGACACCTCGCTGGCCGCCGCCATCACCGTGCCGGAGATGTTCCAGGCCGCGCAGCGCATCGTCGCCACCACCTATGAGCCGCTGATCCTCTATGTCGAGGCGGCGATCCTGTACCTCGCGATGAGCTCGGTGCTGTCGGCCTTGCAAACACGGCTGGAACGACGGCTCAACCGCTATGGCGGCTTCCTGGAGGCACGCTCATGATCGGCCTCACCAACATCGAAAAGCGCTTCGGCGACAATCTCGTGCTGAAGGGCGTGACCGTGGCGTTTGCGGAAGGCAGCGTCACCGCGCTTGTCGGCCCTTCCGGCGGGGGAAAAAGCACGTTGCTGCGCTGCATCAATCTCCTGGAGATTCCGACCTCCGGCACGGTGCGGATCGGCGACGAGACGCTCGAGTTCCGCCCCGGCGGCAAGGTTCCGGCCGGGGACATAAGGCGCCTTCGCTTGCAGACCGGCATGGTGTTCCAGAATTTCCAGCTGTTCCCGCATCGGACGGCGATCGAAAATGTCATGGAAGGCTTGGTTACGGTGCTGAAATGGTCGCCTGAACGGGCGCGCGAACGGGCGCGCGCGCTGCTGGAAAAAGTAGGCATGGTGCACAAGGCCGATGCATGGCCGGCGACATTGTCAGGTGGCCAGCAGCAGCGCGTGGCGATCGCACGGGCACTGGCGCCGTCGCCGAAAGTGCTGCTCTGCGACGAGCCGACCTCGGCGCTCGACCCGGAACTGGCGCAAGAGGTGGTCGACGTACTTGGCAAGCTCGCCAGCGAAGGCACGACGATGGTGATAGCGACACATGATCTGCGCCTCGCCTCCAAGATCGCACAGGAAGCGGTGTTCCTCGATGCCGGCGTTGTCGTCGAGAAGGCGCCGTCAACCGTGCTGTTCGCCAATCCGGAGCGTGAGCGCACGAAGCGCTTCATCGCGACGCTGAAGCAGGAGGCGGAGAAGGAAGGTGGCGGCGAGGGTGGACCAACCTTATAGGTTTGCGCTGCCTCATCCGTCGCCTGCCCGACCTTCACTATCCGGGGAAAATGCCGGCAGGGCCAGCGGACCTTCCGGTATTGTCGACAACAAAAAACCCGGCGCGATGAGGCCGGGTTTTTCAGAACTCAAAGCTGGAAAGCTCAGGCAGCTTCTTCCTGCTCGGCTTCCTCGTTGTCGGCCTTGGCGCCGCGCTTGGGGCCCTTGTTGAGGTTGACCTCGATCAGGCGCACGGCTTCCGTTTCCGACATGCGGTTGACCGCGGCGATCTCGCGGGCCATGCGGTCGAGCGCCGCTTCGTAGAGCTGGCGTTCGGAATAGGACTGCTCCGGCTGGTTGTCGGCGCGATAGAGGTCGCGCACGACTTCCGAGATCGAGATCAGGTCGCCGGAATTGATCTTCGCATCATATTCCTGGGCGCGGCGCGACCACATGGTGCGCTTGACGCGGGCGCGGCCCTGCACGACTTTCAGCGCGCGCTCGACGTAATCCTCTTCCGACAGCTTGCGCATGCCAATGGAGGTCGCCTTGGCGACCGGCACCTTCAGGCGCATCTTGTCCTTCTGGAAATCGATGACGAACAGTTCCAGCTTGTGCCCAGCCACTTCCTGCTCGTCGATGGAGACGATCTGGCCGACGCCATGCGCCGGATAGACGATGTACTCGCCGGTCTTGAAACCGTGGCGCGCAGCGGTGGACTTCTTCTGCGGGGTGATCGTTGCCATTACGCCCTGAACTCCTTGTTGTGGTGCCGGCATGCTGCCGGCCCGAACTCGCGTGACCGGGAAACCCGATCATTAGCCGCACAACAGATGAACCCACCGGAAGGCCAAGGACCGGCAAACCGCACGAACTGCGACCGCCTGCCCCAGATCGCTCTGGTCCGGAATGGGATTGTCACCTTTCAGTGATTTGGGGCGTCTGCGCCATAAATCGACGTTGTGTCACCGGCATGTTTCGCTCATGTAGCACAAAAAGTCGGAAGAATCAAGGTTTTGCTGCAAAAGCGAAGGCCGCACTTTATCGCCGCCTGTCAAGGCGGTTAATGTGAAGTGCCCCTTACGCCGCGTAATACCGGCCTTTGCGGGGTTGTTGTCAATCGCCTTCGCCGGGTTCCGGGGAGAAATATTTCTCGAACTTGCCGGCCTCGCCGTCGAAGGATTTGGCGTCGGCCGGCGGTTCCTTCTTGGCGGTGATGTTGGGCCATTTTTCGGCATATTCGGTGTTGATTTGCAGCCATTTGTCGAGGCCGGACTCGGTGTCGGGCTTGATCGCGTCGGCCGGGCATTCCGGCTCGCAGACACCGCAGTCGATGCACTCGTCGGGGTGGATGACGAGCATGTTCTCGCCTTCATAGAAACAGTCGACCGGACAGACCTCGATGCAGTCCATATATTTGCATTTGATGCAATTGTCGGTCACGACATAGGTCATCGATAGGCTCCGGGACGTCCCAGTTTTGTTGGCTTTTTCCGTGAGGTAACGCCTTTGGCCGCTGCTTGCAAGGGCAGCCATTCCCGGCGGCGTCGGCGTTCCGGAATGGAATTCCGGACGGCTGGCGCAATCGAGACCCGACCCCTCCCGGGGAGCGTCTTTTTGCCGGGCTCGCTTTGACTCAGGCGTGCCCCTTGTTTCAAAAATATCATACGCATTTCGCGCGCGGCAAGCATCAGTCCTCGCCAAGCAGGCGATCGGTCTGTCGGCGCTCTCTTTTGGTCGGGCGGCCGCTGCCGGCCTCACGCAGAGCCGGAAGCGCATCGGGAACGGCTTCGCCCTTCGGCGCGGGCGGCGGCGATATATCCTCATAAAGCGTACGCGCTTCCTCGGCCGGACCGCGCCGGACGCCGGGGTTCAGCACTTTCCAGACGAAGATGCGCCGCTCGAGCGTGATGGTCAGCACGTCACCCGGCTTGACCAGATCGGAGGCCTGCGCTGCTTTGTCGCGATTGATGCGAACGCGGCCGGCGACCACCAGTTTCGCCGCCAGCGAGCGCGATTTCACAGCGCGCGAGAAGAACAGCCATTTGTCGATGCGCTGGCGGTCTCTCGCGGCCATTGGGGCGACCATCGAAGCCGAGCCGGGGCTACTTCTTCAGCTGGTCGCGCAAGGCGGCGAGTTTGGCGAAGGGCGAGTCCGGATCGAAGCGCACTGGACGCTCCTCACGCGGCTTTGGCTGGAAGGCAGGCTTTCCGCTGCCCTTTTGTCGATCGGGGCCGCCGGCCTTGCCTTCCGGTCTGCCGCCCTTCCAGTCGGGCCGGCCTTCGCGGCGGTCGGGACGCTCGCCTTGCGGACGGCCGTCACGCCGCTGCTCGCCTTCGCCCTGTGGCTTGGGCTTGAATTTCGAGCGATCGAAGCGCGGCTTGCCGGCGCCGTCGCGCCTTGCCTCATGGACTGGGCGTTCTCCAGGTGCCGCCGCTGGTACGCCAGCGGCATCGGCCGGTGCATTGCTGCGGCCGCGCGCCTGTCCGTTGCGCGGACGATTGCCGCGGCCTTCGTGATGGCGCGGACGCTGCTCGAAACGGCCCTGACGCCACAACAGGATCGGCTTGGGCGCTTCGGCCTCTGGTGCGGGTTCGCCGGGTTCAGCCTCCCCCTCGTGAGGAGCGTCGGCGCCGTCACCCCCACCCGCGCCGCTTTGCGTCGCGACCTCCTCCATCGAGGAGGAGGTGAGCGCGTCGGCGCTTTCGGTGACAGTGGCGTCAGCGACGGCCCCTGCAACGAGTGGAACCTCCTGCGGGGTCTCCGCCGGAGCTTCGGGCTGTTCTTCCACGACAGGCTGTGCCGCTGCTTCCAAGATGGGTTCGGTGGGCACTTCAGCTGAAGCATCGACAGTGGTTGTCTCATTCGGCTCCGCTTCTGCGGGGACAGCCGGTTCCGGCTCCGAAGCTTCGACCGACGCCTCCGCGGCTCCATCGGTCGCCGCGGTTTCCGCCGCCTTGGCCTGCTCGGCGCGTGCGGCTTCTTCCGCCGCGAGCTTAGCCGCCGCAGCTTCGCGCGCGGCATTGTCCTGCGCTTCAAGCCGCGCCTTCACTTCGGCCGGCGGCTTCGGCTCGGCTCGATAGCCCAAGCCTTTCAGGATCTCTTCCATGTCGTCGGCGGTGGCGCCGAGGATCGACATCATCGGCGGTGTCACCATGAAGGACTGGCCGTCATAGGCGCCGTCCGGACGCTGGCCGAGGCCAGGCTTCCAGTTGGTGGCCGGACGGATCAGGTCCGCCAGTCTTTCCAGAATGTCGACACGCACGGCGCGGCGGCCGAGATTGCGATATCCGGCAAGCTTGTAGAATGTCTTGTCGAAGGTCGGGTCGATGACCACCGATGTGCGGCCGGAGGCCAGCGCATGAACGACGTCGCCGAAGCCCGGTCTGTCCTTGCCGTCGTTCTTCAACGCCCACAGCAAGGTCACCAATCCGGCGGGTGCCGGCTTGATCAGCGCCGGCACGAAGACATGGTAGGCGCCGAAGCGCACGCCGAGCCGGCGAAGCGCGGCGCGGCCTTCCTGGTCGAGCGATTTCATCTCCTCGGCGATGTCGCGGCGGTTGATGAGGCCGAAATTCTCGACCAGCTGGAAGGCGATGCCGCGGGCAATGCCGGAAATCTGCTCGGCATTCCTGAGATCGACCAGCGGCTTCAGCAGGGTTTCGACCTGGAAATTGACGAAACGTTCGGCGCGTGCCGCGACTTTATCGCGCGCCGGGCCGGTGAGCTGTTCGTCGGCCAGCAGCACCAGGCGCGGCTTCAGCGCGTCTTCGCCGGAAACCAGCGTGCCTATCGGTGCGCCGATCCAGCGCAGCGTGCCGTCCGAGCCGAGCGCGAGGTCGCCGTTGGCGCAGGCGCCGAAGCGTTCGGCGCGGGCCTCGAATTCGGCGGCGAGCGCCTTTTGCGCGGCGGTGCGCACGGCCTTTGCGTCTTCGCCGCCGGCGGTCTGGTCGGCGGTGAAGCGGAACCCTTGCAGTTCGCCGACATGATGGCCTTCGACGAGGACGGTTCCGGTAGGACTGATTTCGGCTTCAGGCATGGTATTTTCTCTAAGGCGCCGCATGAGGACGGAAGTCCTGCGGTCTACGAAGCGTTTCGTCAACCGCTCATGCAGCGCATCCGACAATCTGTCTTCGATTTCGCGCGTCTTTTCCCGCCAGTGTGCCTGATCGGCCAGCCAGCCGGGCCGGTTCGACACGAATGTCCAGGTGCGGATCTGGGCGATGCGGTGCGACAGCGTGTCGATATCGCCCTCCGTTGTATCAGCGCGGCGCACCTGCTCGGCCATGTAATTCTCATCGACATGGCCATGCCGGGCGAGATCCTGGTAGATCGACGCAATGAGGTCGGCGTGCTGGGCCGGCGCGATCCTGCGGTAGTCGGGCAAGGCGCAGGCCTCCCACAACAGCGCCACGCGTTTGGCGTCGGTGGCAAGCGCGCGGATGTCCTCGTCACGCGACAGGTGCTCAAGCGCCTGTGCATCGACCGCCGGCAGCGCGCGCGTCAGCCCCTCGACCGGCGCGTTGGTCTCGATCGAGCGCTTCAGCGCGTCGAGGCTGGCGAAATCGAAACGGGCGGTGCGCCACTGCAGCACCTTCACCGGATCGAAATCGTGGCTCTCGATCTTCTTGACCAGTTCCTCGTCCAACGGATCGACCTGTCCAGTGACGCCAAAGGTGCCGTCGCGCAAATGGCGTCCGGCGCGCCCGGCGATCTGGCCGAGCTCGGCCGCGGTCAGATTGCGATACTGGTAGCCGTCGAACTTGCGGTTCTGGGCAAAGGCGACGTGGTCGAGATCCAGGTTGAGGCCCATGCCGATCGCGTCGGTGGCGACGAGATAGTCGACATCGCCGGACTGGAACAAAGCCACCTGGGCGTTGCGGGTGCGCGGCGAGAGTGCGCCGAGCACGACGGCGGCGCCGCCCTGCTGGCGGCGGATCAGTTCGGCGATGGCATAGACTTCGTCGGCGGAGAAGGCGACGATCGCCGTTCGCCGCGGCAGGCGGGTCAGCTTCTTGGATCCGGCATAGGCGAGATGCGACAGCCTTGGCCGCGTCACTACAGAGATGCCTCTCAGCAGGCGCTGCAAAATGCCGTGCATGGTGGCGGCACCGAGCAGCAGCGTTTCCTGGCGGCCGCGCAGATGCAGGATGCGGTCGGTGAAGATATGGCCGCGCTCGAGGTCGCCAGCCAGTTGCACCTCGTCGATGGCGACGAAAGCGGCGTCGGTCTCGCGCGGCATAGCCTCGACGGTGCAGACCGAATATCTGGCGCCCGCCGGCTGGATCTTCTCCTCGCCGGTGATCAGCGCAACCTTGTGGGCCCCGACTTTCTCGCAGACGCGGGTATAGACCTCCCGGGCGAGCAACCTGAGCGGCAGGCCGATGATGCCGCTCTCATGCGCCACCATGCGCTCGATGGCGAGGTGGGTCTTGCCGGTGTTGGTCGGCCCGAGAACGGCGGTCACGTCGCGACCGGTCAGGATCAGCGGCTCGGTGTGTTTCGGCTGGATGTTCATTGACCTGGAAATAGGGCTTTCTGGTCTCTCGTTGTCGGGAGCGCGCCCTGGGTGGCGCGTATGACAGGCGACACATAGGGATTTCGGGCGCGAAGCGAAAGCGGAATGTTCCGGCAGGGCTCAGAAGGCGTCCGTGTCAAGTTCCCGATTGGGTGCCGATTAACAGTTGGAACGAGTCTGGAACGAATCGGCGACGAATCAGTGACTCGCCGAGATTCAGGTTTTGTTCACGGCTATATGTGGATTTGGCGGGCACGAGTCTCACCACATGCTGAATCGTCGAACTGGCCCGTTTCATGCTTGGCGAGCCCTGTCGTTAACTTTTGCCGATAAGCGATCGCGGCGGCTTGGGCGTGCCGAACCAACATTATGAAATTGTTGATCTTTCCTAATCCGCGTTAAGGAATTTGTGGGCGATTCCGGCCGCTGTCGTTAACGTTGCGCTCAAAGCCGGAACGAAATGGCGACGAATCGGGATGGCCGGAATATTCCCGATCTGTTCACCCCAACATCTTGTGTTTCGAACAGCTTATCCACCGAGAATCCACAGGATTGCAAACAAGTTTCGCACAGGCGGCGCGGCCGCCATTAACCTTTGCGTGCCGGATTGGATCATCGCATGGCGGCGCGGCCTCCAGGCGACCTAGCCGCCATGAAAACGGAACCTGTTTTTCCCGCCCGTTTGTCGCTTTGCGTTGCCGGAGCATTGCTCAGGCGAAATACTGGCCGCCATTGGCCGTAATGGTCGAGCCGGTGATGAAGCCGGCATCCTCGGACGCAAGAAAGACGACGCAACGCGCGATCTCTTCCGGCTCGCCGAGCCGGCCGATGGGAATCTGCGGGATGATGCGCTCGTTGAGCACCTTCTCGTCGATCGCCTTGACCATTTCGGTGGCGATGTAACCAGGGCAGATGACGTTGACGGTAATGCCGGCGCGAGCGCCTTCCTGCGCGAGCGCCTTCGAAAACCCGATGTCGCCGGCCTTGGCGGCGGAGTAGTTGACCTGGCCGGCCTGGCCCTTCTGGCCGTTGATCGAGGAAATGGTGATGACGCGGCCGAACTTGCGGTCGCGCATGCCGCTCCACAGCGGATGCGTCATGTTGAAGACGCCCGAGAGATTGGTGTCGATAACCTCCTTCCACTGCTCGCGCGTGATCTTGTGGAACATGGCGTCGCGGGTGATGCCAGCATTGTTGACCAGCACCGAGATGGGACCAAGATCGGCCTCGACCTGCTTGATGCCGGCGGCGCAGGCATCGTAGTCGGCGACCGACCATTTGTAGACCGGGATGCCGGTCTCGGCCTTGAATTTCGCCGCCGCCTCGTCGTTGCCCGCGTAGTTCGCGGCAACCGCATAGCCGACGCTCTTCAGCGCCATCGAGATCGCCGCGCCGATCCCGCGCGATCCGCCTGTGACGATTGCAACCTTGGTCATATGTCCTCCCTTGGGTCGGAGGAGCGAATAGGGAGTAGCGAATAGCGAGTAGGGATTTGATGTCCCGCCGCGCTGACGCCATTCTTCCCCTATTCGCTACTCCCTATTCGCTATTCACTTCTTCTTTTAGAGCGCTTCGACGCACATGGCGACGCCCATGCCGCCGCCGATGCAGAGTGTGGCGAGGCCTTTCTTGGCGCCTCGGCGGCGCATCTCGTGGATCAGCGTGTTGAAGATACGGGCACCCGAAGCGCCGATCGGATGGCCGATGGCGATGGCGCCGCCATTGACGTTGACGATCGAGGGATCCCAGCCCATGTCCTTGTTGACGGCGCAGGCCTGCGCGGCAAAGGCCTCGTTGGCCTCGACCAGATCGAGATCGCCGACCGACCAGCCGGCCTTGGCCAGCGCCTTGCGCGAGGCGGGGATCGGGCCGGTGCCCATTATCTGCGGATCGACGCCGGCGGTCGCCCAGGAGACGATGCGCGCCAGAGGCGTGATGCCGCGTCGGGCCGCTTCCGCCTCGCTCATCAGCAGCGCGCCGGCGGCGCCGTCATTGATGCCGGAAGCGTTGGCGGCGGTCACGGTACCGTCCTTGTCGAAGGCCGGCTTCAGCTTGTTCATGGCGTCGATCGTGGCGCCATGACGGATGTATTCGTCCTGGTCGACGATGGTGTCGCCCTTCTTGCCCTTGATGGTGAAGGCAACGATCTCGTCCTTGAACTTGCCGGCCTTCTGCGCGGCCTCGGCCTTGTTCTGCGAAGCCAGCGCGAACTGGTCCTGATCGTCGCGTGTGATCTGGAATTGGCGGGCGACGTTTTCGGCCGTGTTGCCCATGTGATAGCCATTGAAGGCATCCCACAGACCGTCCTTGATCATGGTGTCGATCATCTTGTAGTCGCCCATCTTGACCCCGGCGCGCAGGTGCTGGGCATGCGGCGAAAGCGACATCGATTCCTGGCCGCCGGCGACGATCACCTTGGCATCGCCGGTGGCGATCTGCTGCATGCCGAGAGCAATGGCGCGCAGGCCCGAGCCGCAAACCTGGTTGAGGCCCCATGCGGTGGTCTCCTTGGGCAGGCCGGCGATGATCGATGCCTGGCGGGCCGGGTTCTGGCCTTGGGCCGCGGTCAGCACCTGACCAAGGATTACTTCGTCCACTTCAGCCGGCTCGACACCGGCGCGCGACAGAAGTTCCCGCACGACGACAGCACCGAGTTCATGCGCCGGGGTGGCGGCAAAGGCGCCGTTGAAAGACCCGACGGCCGTGCGCGCGGCACTGGCAATGACGATGGCATTGGCAGAGGACATTTTCTTCTCCGGACTTCGAATTGTCGTGTTTTGGACGTTGTTGGCGACTTTTCTTGCCGTTTCCACGGTTCAAGTCAAACCGGAAATCGGCATGGCGCCCATGCCCCGCAAGCGGGTCTCGCATCGCCTTGTCAGGAACCGTGCCACTGCTGCGCAGCATATTGCCCCGGCCATGCAGCGATAAATAATCCCGCACTGCACAAACTGCTTGGAATTATGACGCTTTTGCGCATATCCTTCGAAAAAGGCGCAATCGTTACCGGCTGCTTACTCAGGCACGCCGGTGTCCGGGGAGGATGCAGATGGCCGCAAAAGACGATCCGATCATTATCAAGAAATATGCCAATCGCCGCCTCTACAATACGGGCACCAGCACGTATGTGACGCTCGAGGATCTTGCCGAGATGGTCAAGAAGGGCGAGGAGTTCACGGTCCAGGACGCCAAGACCGGTGACGACATCACGCATCCGGTGTTGACCCAGATCATTTTCGAACTGGAGAACAAGGATGGGCAGAACATGCTGCCGATCCCGTTCCTGCGCCAGCTGATCGCCTTCTACGGCGACCAGATGCAGATGATCGTGCCGAGCTTCCTCGAACAGTCGATGATCGCCTTCTCCAAGGAACAGGAGCGGTTCCGCGAGCAGATGAAGGGTGCCATCGGCAAGTCGCCGCTCGACATGATGAAGATGACGACGCCGATCAAGGCGCTGGAGGAGCAGACGCGCCGCAACATGGAAATGTTCCAGAACGCGATGCGGCTGTTCACGCCGTTCCCGCCAGCAGGTCCGGCGCCGGCCGCACCCGCGGCCGAACCGGCCAGGAAGGAAACGCCGGAAAAGCCCGACGATCTTCAGGAATTGAAGAACCAGATCGCCGCCATGCAGCGCAAGCTCGATACGATGTCGTGAGCGCGTAGCGCTTTTCTCCCGATCCTACGGCAACAATCCCTCATAGCGGCCGCGCGGCCTGATGCTGCCGCCGCTCACTGCCTGTTCGACCATGTGGGCGGCCCAGCCAACGCTGCGTCCAAGCGCGAACAACTGGAATGGCGCATCGCGCGGCAGACCGAGGCCGCGCGTCAGCACCGCCAGGGCAAAGTCGACGTTCGGGCGGGCGCCGGTCGCGGCAATGGCGGTGATTTCGAGCGATCTCAATGTCTCGTCGGTGGTGTCGATGGCCGCCAAAAGCGCCGTCGCGCGGGGGTCGCCTTCGGGATAGAGCGGATGGCCGAACGCCGGCAACGGCCGGTCGTGGCCGAGCCAGCGCCGGATCGCCGCATCGGCGCCGTGCAGTGCCGCATCGTCTGCGAGTTGCATCACTGCCTCGCCGGCGCCACCATGCCGGGGGCCGGAAAGTGTCGCCAGACCCGCCAGCAGGCAAGCGGCGGGCGACGCCCCGGTCGAGGCCGCGACGCGCGCGGCGAAGGTCGATGCATTGAGTTCGTGGTCGGCAAGGAGAACAAGGGCGCGGCGGATCGCTTCCGCTCCCGCCGCACCCAACGACCAGCCCTGCGCCAGCCGTTGGTGTACGGGAGCCGCGCCGGCTACGGCGCCCAGCGATTGCGCCAGCGCATCCACCGCGTGCGCGGCATCGGCGCACAGCGAGACGGCGCTGCGTCCGAGCGAAGGCCGCCCCTGACCGGCGAGCGTGGAAAGTCGGGTAAGCGCCGAGGTTCGGCCGACTTGCTGGGACGCATCCGACGACTGTGCCTTGAAAACCACCGGTCCAGGCAGGGCCCAGAGCAAGGCGGCGGTTTCTTCCAGCGTGGCCGTATCCGAGAATGTAACGGCGTCTCGGCCCCGATAGATAAGGCGTCCGTGCGAAACGGTCGAGATCGCGGTGACGATCGACGGTTCGCCCCACGCGATGGCGCTTTCGGCGATGGCAGACGGGCTTCGTCCGCGCGCCCGGCGGGTCGCCAGTGCGGCGATATCGTCGGCGCGATATTGGCTTCGGCGTGGATCGATCGGGTCGGGTCGCATGCCGATCCGCCCGCGGCTGACATAGGCGTAGAGCGTCTGCGGCCGCACCTTGAGCCGTTCCAGCGCCTCGTCCCGCGACAGCCATTCGGACATATCGGCTCTCAGATTGATTCTGTTGATCAAGATTGATGCTTGTGTTGCCCACCCTTATTCTTGAACTCGGAAAAGCTCAAGGAGACAAGGCCATGGCAAACGGGCTCGATGATGTGGTGGCGGCGGAAACAGTGCTGTCCGACGTGGATGGGCTGGGCGGTCGCTTGACGATCCGGGGGTACTCCCTGCCGGAACTGGCCGGGCTATGGAGCTATCCGCAGGTCGTCCGCCTGCTTCTCGACGGCTTCTTCGATGACCTTCCCGGCGATGCGGAGCTGGCCACGAGACTGGGCCAGGCGCGCGTCGAGGTGTTCGACCGGCTCCTGCCTTCGCTGCCCCTGCTGGCGCCACTCGACGTCTACAGCGCCATGCGCGCCGGCATGGCGCTGCTGCCGGACGGCGAGACGCTGGCGGATGCGCTTCGGCTGATCGCGGCGCCCGCCGTGCTGACGCCGGCCCTCTTGCGCCTGCAGCGCGGCGAGCAGCCGGTCGCGTCGGATGGGAAGGCCGATCATGCCGCCGATATGCTGAGGATGCTCGAGGGTTCGGTGCCAACGGAGGCTCTGGCAAAGGCACTCGACACTTACCTCGTGACCGTCTGCGACCACGGCCTCAATGCTTCGACCTTCGCCACGCGCATCGTCGCCTCGACGCAGGCCGGGCTGACGTCGTCGGTGCTGGCTGGCCTCGGCGCGCTCAAGGGGCCGCTGCATGGCGGCGCGCCCGGCCCTGTCATCGAGATGCTCGATGCCATCCAGGCGCATGGCGACGCAGCCGGCTGGCTGCGCGGCGAGATTGCGCGTGGCGGACGCATCATGGGTTTCGGCCATCGCATCTACCGCGTGCGCGATCCACGCGCCGATGTGCTGAAGGCGGTGGTGCGCCAGCTCGGCGGCGAGGGCGAGACCGGTCGCCGGCTGGCGTTCGCGGAGAACGTGGAGCAAACGGCGCTCGACGTGCTTCGGATTGCCAAGCCGCAGCGCTCGCTGCAGACCAATGTCGAGTTCTATACCGCGCTCGTGCTCGAAGCGGCGGGTTTCCCCAGCCAAGCCTTCAGCAATGTCTTTGCCGCCGGACGCGTCGCCGGCTGGGTCGCGCATGCGCGCGAGCAGCAGATGACGGGACGGCTAATTCGTCCACAGTCGCGCTACGTCGGACCGATGCCGGACCTCGTCGCCTAGAGCATGATGCCGAAAAGTGCGAAGCGGTTTTCGGACGACATCATGCTCTATCCCTTTGATTTAGAGGCGGATTCAGATTTGAGGTCGATTCGGCCCGAAATCATCCGACTCTAGGCATTTGATCCGTTCGAAGGAAATACCGCCTCTCCGCCGCAAGGCGGAGGTCTTTCGGCATGACCGAATTTTTATGCGATCACGCGACCGTGCTCGTGTTCTTGCCTTTGTGCGCCCTTATATGCTGCACTGCAACATAGGTCGGCCGTGACCCCGTTCCGATTCCCGGGCCGGGGGTCAGGCACCGAGAGTAGGAACGCCATGACGAAAAACGGCAAGGCGGAGGAAAAGAAGAAGATCAACATCGCGCTTCAGGGAGGTGGCTCGCATGGTGCCTTTTCCTGGGGCGTGCTCGACCGCTTGCTCGAGGATGGCAGGCTGGAGATATCAGCGGTTTCCGGCACCAGCGCCGGCGCCATGAACGCCGTGGCTCTGGCCGATGGCTTCGTTCGCGGCGGTGTAGAGGGCGCGCGGCAAAAGCTCGACGATTTCTGGGGCGCGGTGGCGGCGAAGGGCCGGTTCAGCCCGGTGCAGCGTATGCCGTGGGATGTCGCCTGGGGCAATTGGTCGATCGAGAACACGCCGGGTTATGTCTTCTTCGATACGATGTCACGGGTGTTTTCGCCCTACGTCGCCAACCCGCTTGGTCTCAATCCGCTGCGCGACGTGGTCGAGCGGGAGATCGATTTCGGCAATGTCCGCGCCTGCAAGTCGATGGAGCTGTTCATTTCGGCGACCAATGTCGAGACAGGCCAACTGCGTGTCTTCTCCGACGGCGAGATCGACCTCGACACGGTGATGGCTTCGGCCTGCCTGCCGCAGCTGTTCCGCGCGGTGGAGATCAAGGGCGTGCCCTATTGGGACGGCGGCTATGGCGGCAATCCGGCGCTTTATCCCTTCTTCAAGACGGCGGCGACCGAGGACGTGCTTTTGGTGCAGATCAATCCCGTGGTGCGCGAAGGAACACCGAAAAGCGCCAACGAAATCCAGAATCGCATCGACGAGATCACCTTCAATGCCGGGCTGCTGCGTGAATTCCGCTCAATCGCCTTCGTCAAGGAACTGATCGCCGCCGGCCGCCTGCCGCATGGCGAGTACCGCGATATCCGCATGCACCGCATCGATGCCGACGAGGCGTTCAAGGACCTGTCGGCATCGTCGAAGGTCAACGCCGAATGGGCGTTCCTGACCTATCTCAGAGACCTTGGCCGCACCGCCGCCAGCGATTGGCTGGAGGAGAATTACGACGCCGTTGGGAGCCAAGCGACGCTCGATCTCTCCGGCGAACTCGATGACGGCTTCAGACCGGTGCGCGGTCCCGCACCCGGCCGGCGGGTGAAGGAATTTCTTGCGGTGCGCAAAAACCCGCAGGCGGAGCGCCGCCGGGCCTGAGGACGCCAGCGCCCACCGCAAGTGCATCCGATGCTGAATCCGTCGAAGGCGGAGCCTGCCGCAAAAAAGTTCCGCATCATGCTGACGCCTGCTGCCATGCCGATGTGCGAAACGCCTTTTCGTACCCGCGCGAGCAACGGGATTGGCAGCCGGCTTGACGGTCGAGACGGCCGGGAAACTGTCCGCGTGAGCCGTAATACTTGCGCTGTCTCCGTATCGGGGCCGCGCCGGTTGCGATGTCACTGACGACAGGTCGCGCTGTTCGGGCGCGGATTTCTGGCTGCATTCGCATTCGTGCCCTCAAGCTCCGCAGCGAAGGGTAGATCCGATTTGTCATTCGGAATCCGTGCTTAGGCCCGTCCATTTCTAAAACAGTTCCAATGCTTTGCATGGCTGTCGCCCGACATGGAGAGCCAGACATCCGGTGCTCGCGAAGGTGGGGCTGATCGGCAGATTACCGGCGAAAGTCGCTGCCAGGGTCACGGTCCGGCGGGCAACGGCGGCGCGACTACGAAGATGTCACCGCCAGGGCCGGTACCGGAATGCGGGCTGCCTGGATCGGGGACAGGGGTGGAGTGGCGAGCGATGCCGGGTTGAGAGGAGCGGCCTGTCAGCTGATCGGGAAACTTGAACTCGGCGGGCGCATCTTGTCCGGCCATGTAATGGTCCCGCAACTTTTCTGACTATATTGCGCCGCAACTTTGAGGTAGAAGCTCGCTCGCCGATCACGGCAAATTGAACACGGCCCGGCGCGCACCCATATCGGCGACGCGCCCGCGTTATCAAGACGCGGTGCCGAACCCGCAATGGAAAACAACGACGATGCCGAGAATCAGGTTTCACAAGCTTGCAGCCATTGTTGTGCTTATTGGTTTCGCGGCCTGGATGGTGACGGGCGAGTTCTCGTCGGTCGGCAGCGCCGCTGTCGACAACAAGAAGGCAGGAGAGGCCGCGAAGGAGCAGGAGGCCGGCAAGCCGAAGGCGGCCGAGGCCGAACCGAAGGCGCCGTTGCGCACCGTCGCGGTGGTGACGCCGCCGCGCAAGACATATGCGCGCGCCATCCGCATTTCCGGCCTGACCGAGGCCGACAAGCGCGCGGTGCTGGCGACGCGTGTCGCGGGCGTCATCGACAAGCTGCCGGTCAAGCAGGGCCAGCACGTCAAGACCGGCGACCTGGTGCTGATGCTCGCCGCCGAGGAAAAGATCTCGATGGTCGACAACGCCAAGCAGCTCGTGGCGCAGCGCCAGGCCGAGCTGGACGCGGCGCTGCGGCTTATGAAGACGGGCAATCTTCCCAAGCTGCAGCTCGACACCGCGCGCTCGAACCTGACGGCGGCGCAGTCGATGCTGGAGACGGCGCAGGCGGAGCTCGACCGCAACGAGGTGAAGGCGCCGTTCGATGGCGTCATCGACCGGGTGGCGGTGGAACTCGGCAGCTCGGTGATGCAGGGCGGCGAAGTGGCGACCATCCTCAAGCTCGACCCGGTGATCGCGCGCGGCGAGATCAGCGAGCGCGATCTGCGCTACATCAAGATCGGCGACGAAGCCAATGTGCGCCTGGTCAACGACCAGAAGGTCACCGGCACGGTGCGCTATATCAGCCGTGATGCCTCGTCGCAGACCCGCACCTTCCGCGTCGAAGTGGCGATACCCAATGCGGATGGCAGCATTCCTGCCGGCATGACGGCCGAAATCACGCTCAGTGCCGAGCCGGCCGACGCGATCTTGCTGCCGCGCTCGGTGGTGACGCTGGGCGACAAGGGCGATCTCGGCATCCGCGCCGTCGGCAAGGACGACAAGGTGGCGTTCTTCCCGATCGACCTGGTGGACGACACGCCGAACGGCCTGGTGCTCGGCGGCATTCCGGATGACGCGCGCATCATCGTCGCCGGCCAGGAACTGGTGAAGGAAGGCGATTCGGTCAAGCCGGTCGAGGCCGACCAGGCGACTATCAACAAACTGATCGGCGAAGCCACCGCCGGCACGCAGTAGGCAGCGGCACCGGCGCTGGGCCTTGCCCTGGCGACGGCGGTTCGTTCGCCACTCCCGAAAGCAACAGCAGGCATAAGTCATGGATATCGTCAGACTCGCAATCCACAACGCCCGCCTCACAATATCCGCCCTGCTCTTCCTGCTGGCGGCGGGCTGGGTCGCCTATCAGTCGACACCGAAGGAAGCGGAACCCGATGTTCCGATCCCGATGATGTATGTCAGCCTGATCTATCAGGGCATCTCGCCGGAGGATTCGGAACGCCTCCTGCTCAGGCCAATGGAAACCAAGCTGAAGAGCCTGAAGGGCCTCAAGGAAATGCGCTCGGCCGCTTTCCAAGGCGGCGGCTATGTGCTCGTCGAGTTCCAGCCGCAGACCAATCTGGCGACGGCGCTGCAGGACACGCGCAGTAAAGTGCAGGACGGCAAGGCCGACCTGCCGCAGGCGGCCGAGGAACCGACCGTCACGGAAGTCAACGTCTCTGAGTTTCCCGTTCTCGTCGTGACGCTTTCGGGCGATGTGCCGGAGCGTGTGCTGACGGCGGCGGCGCGCGAGTTGCGCGACCGCATCGAGGAAGTGCCGGGCGTGCTGGAAGGCTCGCTCCAGGGCGCGCGCGACGATCTGGTCGAAGTGGTCATCGACCCGGTGAAGCTGTCGTCCTATGGGCTGCAGCTCGATCAGATGATGCAGGGTGTCGGCGCCTGGAACAGCCTGGTCGCTGCCGGCAACCTCGAAGGCTCCGAAGGCAAATATGCGGTCAAGGTGCCCTCGTTGATCGAAACGCCGGAGGATGTCGCCAGCCTGCCGGTCGTCGCCACGCCCACTGCCGTGGTGCAGGCCAAGGATATCGCCACCATCCGCTCGACCTTCAAGGACGCCGAGACGGTGACCCGCCTCGACGGCAAGCCGGCTATCGCCATCGAGGTGAAGAAGCGCATCGGCGCCAATCTGATCGACACGCTGAACCATGTCAGGGAGGTGTCCGACACCTTCATCAAGACCATGCCCGAAGGCATGCACGTCACCTACACGCAGGACAAGTCGGTCTTCGTCAACCAGCTGCTGGGCGACTTGCAGAACCACGTCATGATCGCCGTGATCCTGGTGTTCATCGTCATTCTCTACGCACTGTCGGGACGCGCCTCGCTGCTCATCGGCCTCGCCATCCCGTCATCCTTCCTGATCGGCATCCTGTTGCTGGCGATGATGGGCTACACGATCAACATGATCGTGCTGTTCAGCCTCATCCTGGCCGTCGGCATGCTGGTGGACGACGCCATCATCGTCACCGAATTCGCGGAACGGCGCATGAGCGAAGGCATGCCGAAGGAAGAGGCCTTCGCGCTTGCCGCCAAGCGCATGGCAGGCCCGGTCATCGCGGCGACGATGACGCGCATCGCCGCCTTCTCGCCGCTGCTGTTCTGGCCGGGCATCATCGGCGATTTCATGAAGTACATGCCGATCACGCTGATCGTCACGCTGTCGGCCTCGATGCTCTACGCGCTGGTGTTCGCGCCGACACTGGGGGCGATCTTCGCCAAGGCGCCACAGCACCACGAGGATGACAATCGCGACGGCTGGTACATGGCGGTGGTCAAGCAGGCGGTGCGCTTCCCCGTCACCGTGCTGGTGCTGACTGTCGCGCTGCTGTTCGGTGTCGGTTTTGCCTATTCGAAATATGGCGCCGGCGTCGAGTTCTTCCCCAGCGTCGAGCCGGACTACGGCCTGCTCTATGTGCATGCGCGCGGCAACCTTTCGCTGGCCGAAATGGACACGGCAACCAGGATCGCCGAAAACAGATTGCTCGGCTGGCCGGGCGTGAAGTCGGTCTATACCCGTGTCGGCAAGACGCAAGGCGGCGGCCAGGACATCCCCGAAGACGTCGTCGGCGTGATCCAGTACGAGTTCGTCGACTGGCGCGAGCGCAAATCGGCCAACCAGATCCTCAGTGACCTGCGCATCGTCATGGCTGGCATTCCCGGCGTCGATGTCGAGGTGCGCGTGCCGGAGGCCGGTCCACCGACCGGCAAGCCGATCCAGATCAGGCTTTCGGCCGCGGATCCCAAGGGGCTCGACGACAAGGCGCGGGCCGTGGCGGCGCGGATCGCCAAGGTGCCCAGTGTCATCGACATATCGGATGGCCTGCCTCCGCCCGGCGTCGACTGGGCGCTCGAGGTCGACCGCGCCAAGGCGGCGCAATACGGCATCAGCCCGACTTCGGTCGGAACCGTGGTGCAACTGGTGACCAATGGGCTGAAGCTCTCGGAATACCGGCCGGCCGGGGCCGACGACGCGGTCGATATCCGTCTCCGGCTGCCGGAAGACCGGCGCACGCTGTCGACGCTCGACGAGCTCAGGGTGCAGACCTCGCAAGGGTCGGTGCCGATCTCGAACTTCGTCGTGCGCAAGCCCGAGCCGACTGTCGGCATCCTCAACCGCATCGACGGCGCACGCACCGTGGTGATCCAGGCCAACGTCGCCGCCGGTGCGCAAGTTGCCGCCGTACAGGAACAGGTCACCAAGGCCGTCTCCGAGATGGACCTCGGCAGCGGCATCCGATGGAAGCTTGCCGGCTCCAACGAGGACAGCGCGGAAGCCAGCGCCTTCCTCAGCAAGGCCTTTGGCGCCGCACTCTTCCTGATCTTCCTGGTGCTGCTGGCGCAGTTCAACAAGTTCACCAGCGTGTGGCTGGTGTTGTCCTGCGTGGTCATGGCGACGATCGGCGTGTTCCTAGGATTGCTTTTGACAGGCGAGGCCTTCGGCATCGTCATGTCGGGTATCGGCGTCATCGCGCTGGCCGGCGTGGTGGTGAACAACAACATCGTGCTGATCGATACTTACGACCGATTGCGCGAAGAGGGTTGGGACAAGATGGAAGCCGTGCTGCAGACCTGTCGCGAGCGCGCGCGCCCGGTGGTGCTGACGGCCGTCTCGGCGATCCTCGGCGTGCTGCCGATCGCCTTCGGCCTTGGGCTCGAAATATTCCATCATGAGACGACGATCAACGCGCCGTCGACGCAATGGTGGATTTCGCTGTCCTCGGCAATCGTCTTCGGCCTGTCTTTCGCCACCATCCTCACGCTGGTGGTGACGCCGTCGATGTTGATGGTATTCACCCGTGCCAAGGTCAAGCCCGGCGCCCGGCGCGGCTGGTTCAGCCGCCTGCTGCGGCGCGGCAAGGGCGAGATCTCGCCGGATGCGCCGGCGGCGGATGCCGGAGCGGAACCGGCGATCGCTTTCCCCAAAGCAGCCGAATAGACAGGGTTCCCGATCTCACAGACAAAGGCCGCCCGGAACAATCGGGCGGCCTTTTGCATTGTTCTCCAGAGAGCCGATGCAAAGCATTGCTACGGAGCAATGCAGGGCATTGCTCCGTAGCAAACGCAGAGCGGGGAATTTCTGATGCCGATCAGCACCATTGTCATCATCGTCCTGATCCTGGTCCTCATCGGCGCGGTGCCGGCCTGGCCGCATTCGCGCTCCTGGGGTTACGGACCATCGGGCATTGTCGGCGTGGTGCTGGTGGTGGTCCTGGTGCTGCTGCTGATGGGCCGGCTCTGAGCCGTCCGCAGGACGGGTGTAGCGGGCATTTCGCCGTTGCGCCCGTCGCCGTGCGTCTCAGGCAACTCTCGAAACGCCGTTCACGTCAACATCCGCTGTGCGGATACCGATATCTTCGAGAGCCTCGGCGACCGCCTGATCGAGCGGCGTATGCGGGACTGGGCCGATGATGCCTTCCAGCCTCGCCGAGGCCAGTTGGTGCGGTTCGAAGCGCAGATAGGACATCGAGACGATCTCGCGCCACATCGCCACGAACGGGCTGCCGGCACGCAGCACCCACCAAGGCATCAAGGTCATCTTGAGCGCGCGGCCGAGCGCTTTCTCGGAAGCCGCCTTGATCTGCAGATCGGTGACTGCATGGCCCGGGAAGTTCAGGGATTCATAGGCGTCGAGCTTGTCGAGGTTTTTCGCCAGGCCAACAAAGGCCTTGGCGAAATCCGGCAGATAGGCCCATTCGTGCACCAGATCGACCGGACCGGGCGCGGTGTAGGTGCCCTTGTTCATCTTGGCGGCGACGACCAGATCGAACCATGATCCGCTGCCGGTGCCGCCGAAGAAGTCGCCGGCCCGCAAGAGTACGGTGCGGACGCGCCCGGCCTCGGCTTCGCGACGAAACAGATCTTCCATGGCGACACGGATGCGGCCCTTTTCCGTTGTCGGATAGAAGGGCGTGTCTTCGGTGATCACCGCCGGCATCGGCGAGCCGTAATTGTAGACGGTGCCGGGAAAGAGATGCAGCGCACCGTTCGCATGGCAGGCGGCCATCACATTCTCGGCCATCGGCAGGCATTTGCCCCAGTCCGTGTAGATCGGGCTCAGGCTGTTGAAGATGAGATCGACGCCTTGCGTGGCGCGGATGAGGGCTTCGCGGTCGAGGGCGTCGCCGGCAACGGCCGTGGCGCCCTTGAGTTCGTCAGGCATCTTGCCGCTGCGGGTGATGGTGCGGACATCGTGGCCGGCGTCGATGAAGGCCTTGGCGACCACGCGGCCCAGCCGGCCATTGGCACCGAGAATTGCGATCTTGGTCATTGGAAGTACTCCTGGGTTGGGATTTGCAGTCCGAATATGATCACCTCATATGCGAATGGAAATTGACTGTGAATGGAGTCCTGATATTCAGAAATGAATGGATGAAATCGACTGGAACCTGATCAAGAGCTTCGTCACCGTGGCGGAAACCGGCAGCCTTTCGGCTGCGGCGCGAAAGCTCTCGGCAAGCCAGCCGACCCTTGGCCGTCACATCGGCGAGCTCGAACAGGCGCTCGGGGTCACGCTATTCCGGCGTGGGCGGCGTGGCTATGAACTGACGGAAGCCGGCGGCACGCTGTTCGAGCGCGGCAAGGCGGTAAGCGAGCAGGCGAGCGCTTTTTCGCTGCTGGCGCTGGGCTCGGTCGAGGCGATCGAGGGCACGGTGCGCATTGCCGCCAGCGAGGTGGTGGCGGCTTATGTGCTGCCGGAGATGATGGCACGGCTCGGCGTGGAGGAACCGGGGATCGAGGTCGAGATCGTCGCCTCGAACCAAGTCGAGAACCTGCTACGCCGCGATGCCGACATCGCCATCCGCATGGTCAGGCCGGCGCAAAACGAGCTGGTGGCGCGCAAGGTCTGCGATATCCCGCTCTGCGCCTGTGCAGCCAAATCCTATCTCGACAGGCGTGGTCGTCCCGGCGAGCCCGCCGATCTTGCCGGGCACGCGCTGGTCGGCTTCGACCGCAGCGACGAAATGCTTCGTGCCTTTGTCCAGCATGGCATTCCCGTCACCCGTGGCAGTTTCCGCTTCAGGGCGGATAACCAGATCGTCCTGTGGGAAGCGGTGCGGGCGGGAAACGGTATTGGTCTCGGCCAGGAGCCGCTGGCCGACCGCGACCCGCTGGTGGAAAAGGTGCTGCCTGGCTTTCCACTGCCCGATCTGCCGGTGTGGCTGGCCATGCACCGCGACGTGCGCACCAGTGTGCGCATCCGCCGCGTGGCGGATTTTCTCCACGACGAGCTGAAGCGCTATTCGGCGGGTGCTGCGTCAGGGGCGAACTCGGCGCGGTGAGCAAGTCCGGCCATCAGCAGGACAACGATCAGCAGGCCTGACATCGCAATGAAGATCGGGCCGAAGCTGGAATGCTCGGCAACGAAGCCGATCGCCGACGGCGCCACGAGGATACCGGAGTAGCCCATGGTGGTGACGACGCTCATGCCGGTTCCCGACGACATGCCTTCCTGGTTGCCGCCAGCTGAAAAGATGATCGGCACCATGTTGGCAATGCCGAAGCCGCAAAGGGCAAAAGCGGCGATGGCAAGCCAGGGCGAGGGCGACAGGCCGGCGACCAGCATGCCGGCGGCGGCGACGATCGCCGAGCCGCGTAGCGTCGTGACCGCGCCGAGGCGGTTACGCACGCCGTCGCCGAAGAAGCGCATGACCGCCATGACACCGGAAAAGGCAGCATAGGCAAGACCGGCAATGGCAAGATCGGCACCGAGTTCCTGCCGCAGATACAGGGCTGCCCAGTCGAGCACCGCGCCTTCCGAGATCATCGTCAGCAGCGCCATCAGGCCGACGAGGTAGACCAGCGGGTTGGCCGGCAGCGTGAATTTATGATGCTCGGCTGCTTGCGGCCTCGCCTCGGCGATCAGGTGGCGGACCGCCGCCGCGATCACCGCGAAGGCAAGCGCCGTTACCACCGCGGCGTGGGCGAGGTGGCCGTAATTCTGAATGGCGAAGCCGCCAAGCGCGCCGCCGAAGAAACCGCCAAGGCTCCAGAAACCATGCGAGGATGACATGATGGCGCGGGAGAGCCGCCGTTCAACCACCACGGCATTGGCATTCATGGCGACATCCATGCCGCCGATCGAGCCGCCGAAGATGAACATGGCGATGGCGGCCAGCGGAACGTTGGGCGCCAATGCCACCACCAGCAAGCCAAGGCTGCCGCAAAGACCGAACCAGCGCAGCACGGTGCGCGAGCCATGCCTGGAGATCAGGTGGCCGCACCAGGTCATGGCGGCGACGGCGCCGGCGCCGAACAAAAGAATCAGCAGGCCGAGCGTGAATTTGGATATATCCAGCCGGGTCAGGAACACCGGAATCTGTGGCGCCCAGCTGCCGGTCAGAAAGCCATTGGCAAGGAAAATGGCGGCCACGGCCCATCGTCCGCGAATGGCAGTCTGCATGGCGTTTTGCGCGTTCATCGGGCGAATCCGGTCAGAAAATGGCTTTGCGCGGCAAATTAGATCGATTCAATTTCCAGTCAAGCGCTGCTCGCAGGGAAATGCCTGGACCAAAGGCCGAAATAGGACCGGCATCGTTCTTGGCGGACTTACTACGTTGGAGACTAACGGAAACGCTTCCCCTTCGTCATCCACGGGCGGAGCAAGGAGCGTAGCGACGCGGCGCAGACCCGAGGATCCATGCCGCGACTTCTGAGCGATGCTACGGTGCAAAATTAGCTCCGGTGAGCGCGACCTTTCATTCTGAGCCGCTGTGCTCTTGGCGACCGTCGCACAGGATCCCAGGGTTTCCGCGACGTCGCTTCGCGAGTGCTCCACCCTAGGGTGGCGAAATCGGAGAAGCCTCGCCGATCGCAGATACCGTGGCCGAAGGCCGCTCGCCCTATCTCTAATGATCCTCTAATGGTCCCTGGGCCGCCTTGCCTCGAATTCGGCTTTCTTGGCGTCGGAGGCTTCGGTCTGGTTGAGCACCTGCCATTCGGCATAGGGCATGCCGTAGACGATCTCCCGCGACTGGTCCTTGGAGAGATCGATGCCTTCGGCGTTGGCTGCGTCGCGATACCAGTTCGACAGGCAGTTGCGGCAGAAGCCGGCGAGATTCATCAGGTCGATGTTCTGCACGTCGCTGCGTTCGCGCAGGTGCGCCAGCAGCCGGCGGAAGGCGGCGGCCTCGAAGTCGCGCTTCTGCTCGTTACTGAGTTCGGTCATCGAAACCTCCTCATACCGGCCCGGTGCGCGAGCCGAATTGCTTCACCGTGTGTATATCGGCACGGCGATCGATCGCGTCAACGATCGGTGCCAGCCGCTCGGCCCACGCAAGGATGCCCTTCTGGTCTGATATCAGGTCCTGGCGGATCTCGATCAGCGCGTGGGCGTAGCCGTTGACGATGGCGTGCCTGAACATGGTGTCGCCGCGCAGCGCGCCGTCATAGGGTTCATTGTCGCCGACGACGAGGCTCTTGTCGGCGGCGAGCATGTCGATCAGCGGCCGGGCTACCCGGTCGTCGCGGTCCCACAAGATGCCGACATGCCACGGGCGCTTGATCCCCTGCATGGTCGGGGTGAAGGAGTGAACGGAGAGGATGAAAGGCGCTTGCCCTGCGGCCTGCGCGACCGAAGCTATCATGGCGCCGACGGCGTCGTGATAAGGCCGGTAGAAGCGGTCGAGCCGTCTTTCGCGCTCCTCCGGCGCGAGAGGGTAGTTTCCCGGTACGACTGTGCCGTCATAGAGCTGGCGGATGAGGGTCGGATCGTCCTCGCCGCGATTGGGATCGATCAGCAGCCGCGAAAAATTGGCGAGCACCGCAGGTACGTCAAGCGAGGCGGCGAGTTCGCGCGTCACCGCCTCGACACCGATGTCGTAGGCGATGTGGCGGTCGAACTCCGCCAAGGGCAGACCGAGGCTGCCATAGTCCTCCGGCAGGTCGCGGCGGGCATGATCGGCCAGCAGCACGATGCCTCGCTTGCGGTCGCCCTCGACAATGTCCAAAGGCGCGAAAACTGTGGATCGGGTCATCGGCGGGAAATGGTCTGTTCGCTGGCTTCCGGGGAGGATGCTATCGTCATTCCACGAAGACGACGCTTGCGCAATGCCGTTGTTTGGCCAAGGTTTCTGCGGAAATCTGGAAGCTGCCGGCGAATCGTGCGGCGTTGTCTTTCTAAATCGATTGGAATTGGACAAAACGGCGCGTTGACATGCGCCCGGACTTTTCCGAAAAGGGGCGCAGAGAGATGCTGATGTGGTTCTTGAGGGGTTTCAGGATGAGTTCCGCCGGTGGGCGGCGCGTGCGCTTTGCCTTCGCCATGCCGCTCCTGACGCTCGCCACAGGACTGTCCGCGGTGGTCGCGGCTTCGCCCGCGCGCGCGGATTTCCGCGTCTGCAATGCCACGCAAAATCTAGTCGGCGTCGGTATAGGCTATCGCGCCAAGGCCGGCTGGATCACCGAAGGCTGGTGGCACATAGAAGGATCGAGCTGCAAGACATTGATCGAAGGGCCGCTGTCATCAAGGTTTTACTATCTTTATGCAGAAGACGCCGAGCGGGGTGGACGCTGGGACGGCCCGATCAACATGTGCGTGGCTGAAAAAGAGTTCAAGATCGCCGGCGTAACCGATTGCGTCGCCCGGGGCTTTCAGCGCGCCGGATTCCAGGAATATGACACGGGCGAGCAGGCAAGCTGGATGGTCCAGCTGACCGATGAGCCCGCAACGGGAGGCGCTCCAGCCGCCCCGGGAACCAACAGTCAATGAGACGTAGCCGCAAGGTCAAGATCCTAGCCACCATCGGTCCGGCCTCCTCCTCGGAGGAAATGCTGAAGAAGTTGTTCGAAGCGGGCGCCGATGTGTTCCGCATCAACATGAGCCACACCGATCATGAGCTGATGCGCACGCTGGTCGCACGCATCCGCGCGGTCGAGGAAGCGGTCGAGCGGCCGATCGGCATCCTGGCCGACCTGCAAGGCCCAAAGCTGCGCGTCGGCAAGTTCGCCAACGGCAAGGAAGTGCTCACCGTCGGCCAGACTTTCACGCTCGACGACAATCCCGAGCCCGGCACCTCGACCAGGGTCTATCTGCCGCATCCTGAAATCCTGAGTTCGGTCGAAGCCGGGCATCGCCTGCTGATCGACGACGGCAAGCTCGAACTGAAGGCGGTGAAAAGCAATGGCAAGGCGATCGTCTGCACGGTCGTCGCCGGCACCACCATTTCAGACAAGAAGGGCGTCAGCCTGCCCGACACCGATCTGCCGGTCGGCGCGCTGACCGAGAAAGACCGCAAGGACCTTGACGCCGTGTTGTCCACGGGCGTCGACTGGGTGGCGCTGTCCTTCGTGCAGCGGCCGGAGGATTTGGCGGAAGCGCGCAAGATCGCGCGCGGCCGGGCGCTGATCATGGCCAAGATCGAAAAGCCGCAGGCAGTTGCCCGGCTGGCCGAGATCATCGAACTGTCGGACGCGCTGATGGTCGCGCGCGGCGATCTCGGCGTCGAGATGCCGCTCGAGGCCGTGCCCGGCATCCAGAAGCAGATCACGCGCGCCGCGCGCCGTGCCGGCAAGCCGGTCGTGATTGCAACACAGATGCTGGAATCGATGATCACCGCACCGGTGCCGACACGCGCCGAAGTGTCCGACGTTTCGATCGCCGTTTTCGAGGGCGCCGACGCCATCATGCTGTCGGCCGAATCGGCGGCGGGCGCCTATCCCGTCGAAGCGGTGGCGATGATGAACCGCATCGCCACCAAAGTCGAAACCGATCCCACCTATGCCGGCATCATCAACGCGCAGCGCTCCGAGCCGGAAGCGACCGGCGCCGACGCCATTTCGCTGGCCGCGCGCGAGATCGCCGAGACACTGAAATTGGCGGCGATCATCACCTATACGGCGTCCGGCACCACTGGGCTACGCGCCGCCCGCGAGCGGCCACAGGTGCCGATCGTGGCTTTGTCGCCGATCGTCAACACCGCGCGGCGGCTGTCGCTGCTGTGGGGCACGCATTGCGTCGTCTCGCCCGACGCCACCGATCTCGACGACATGGTCGATCGCGCCTGCCGCATCGCACTGGAAGAAGAATTCGGCAAGCCGGGAGACCGCGTCATCATCACCGCCGGCGTGCCGCTGAGGACGCCGGGTTCTACCAACATGCTGCGCATCGCCTATGTCGGATCGGAAGCGGCCGGCCGCTAGAGCAATTCCAGGAAAAGTGTGAGCGGTTTTCCCGGGAAAGCGCATAGCGCTTTTCCTTGGGAATTGCATCAAAACAAAGAGTTAGAGCGTTTCACCGTTTCCATGAAACGGTGAAACGATCTAGCCGTGTCTTGAAGTGTTTCCTGAGCGCCCTTGCCGCGGCATCCGCATGGTCTATGCGCCGCAGAAAGCGGTGTGCACGAGGAACGGGTCATGGAGGTATTGGTCCGGGCCTAGTATCTTTCGTAGGTCGAAATCGACTTTCCGGATTGCGCAGTGCCTGCCGGCGCTGCGGGAGGTCCACCTGGGGATATTCTGCGCGGTCGGATCAATACCGGCATCGGCACCAATTTCACCTGCGACGTCGTGGGGGTGCAACCGACGAGCATCGTGCTTAAAATGACCGCCTGCAATGGCCAGCCCATGGCGGAGATCACCGACGAGCGGGGCAAGGCCCGGTGCAAGGTCCCGAACCTCTTGGCCTACCCGCGCCATGTCTTCCAGGTCACCGGTTAGAGACATGCCAAGCCGTACCGATCAATCCGTTCAAGACCCCATCCCGCAAGGAGTGAATCATGCAAGCCGTACAGCGCCAGATTGCTGAACAGCTCAAGGTCCAGCCACCGTTCGCCGACCAGGCCGCCCTCGAAGCCGAAGTGACGCGGCGGATCGCCTTTATCCAGGATTGCCTGCTGAACTCCGGGCTCAAGACCCTGGTGCTGGGCATCAGTGGCGGCGTCGACTCGCTGACCGCCGGCCTGCTGGCACAGCGCGCCATGCGTGAGCTGCGCGAACGCACCGGCAACCTGGACTACCGCTTTATTGCGGTGCGCCTGCCGTACGAAACCCAGTTCGACGAACACGAAGCTCAGGCTTCGGTGGACTTTATCGCCCCCGACGAGCGCCACACGGTGAACATCGGCCCGGCGGTCAAATCCCTGGCCGGGGAAGTCGCGGCGTTCGAAGGCAAGGCCGCGCTGTCGCGGGACTTCGTCCTCGGCAATACCAAGGCGCGCATGCGCATGGTCGCGCAATACACCATCGCCGGGGCGGCCCATGGCCTGGTGATCGGCACCGACCACGCGGCGGAAGCGGTAATGGGTTTCTTCACCAAGTTCGGGGACGGCGCCTGCGACCTGGCGCCGTTGAGCGGGCTGGTGAAGAACCAGGTCCGGGCCATCGCCCGGCACTTCGGCGCGCCGGAGTTCCTGGTGGAAAAAATCCCCACCGCCGACCTTGAGGACCTGGCACCGGGCAAGCCCGACGAAGCCTCCCATGGCGTCACCTATGCCGAGATCGACGCCTTCCTGCATGGCGAGCCGGTACGCCAGGAAGCCTTCGATATCATCTGCCGGACGTACGAAAAGACCCATCACAAGCGTGAGATGCCATTTGCGCCATGATTCACTCGGCGAGAATGTCATGGGAAGCGTCGATATGGTTTCCGGCAAAGCCCCGCCTGGGATGATCCGTTCTGCGTAAGATCCTTCCAGAGGAGAATGGTCGAGAAAGGTGCCGGCGAGAACGGCGCATGCGCCGTGACCGAAGAAGATGCGGTGCCCATCAATGGCGTCTTGCGATGACTCTCGGATGACACGTGTCAGGTCGGTGCAAGCTCTGCTTCCGGCTCCTTGAGATCGGCGCATTTGCCGACGCCATACAGATCGCCCGCGATCCGGGCTTCGACGCTTTTGGCCATCGCCAGCAGGTCGACATCCCTGCCGGAGACCTTCTCAATGGCGCCGACGACGAGATCGGGGGCAATCCAGTCCGGTTTGTGGCCGAGATTATGCACCCAGACGAGTTGGGCGCCGGGTATGTCGCGCTGGAGACCGACGGAGTGGATCTTCGCATAGACGACCTTGTCGCGATCGCCCGAAATGATCACGGCCGGCGCCTGGATGTCTGCATAGTGGGGCGCCGCGCCGAGTGTATAGCGATAGAGCCCGGCGACATCGCTGGCGTTGGCGCGAAAGGCCGATGGCCGCAGCACCAACGGGATCGAGGCATTGGCGAGATAGGTCTCCGGCACCTTGTTGGGTGAGAACACGCAGGTCGTGGCGTCGGCCATCCGCAGCATTCCGGCAGGATAGGCAAGCGTTTCGGAGAACAGCCGGCCGATCACCGGAATTGTGGTCAGATCGTAGTACCAGGAGGTTGCGCCACCCGGCCAGGGATGGGTCGCCGGTGCCAGGAAGACCAGACCAAGCGTCTTGTCGGGATGCTCGCGGCCGAAAGCCGACGTCACCACGCCGCCGAAGGAATGACCGACGATGATCGCCTTTCGGATGCCCAGACCGTCCATGAGCTTGGCGAGGGTGTTCGCCTGGGCAGAGGGGTCCTCGTTGTTGCCGGAGCCGCGGCCCGACCAGCCGAAGCCTGGCCTGTCGAAGAACAGCATTTCGGCACGGCCTTCGAGCAGCGGCCGCAGCGGCAGCATCTGGTCCCTGAGGTTGGCGCTGGCGCCGTGGATGAAGACGATCGGCGGCAGGTCGGCACCGGCGGGCGCCGGCACATGAACATAGTGGATATGAGCGCCGCCGATGTCGGCAAATTCACCGATCGAGGGATTGCGGCGCTCGATCCGCCATGAACCGACGCGCGTCACGCCGACAAGGCCGAAGACAAGCGCCATCAGGAAGGCCAGTGCGGCGTAGATCAGGTTCATGTGGGGCGGGGTGAGACGGGATAAGTTGTGGGGTAGGGCAGTAGGGCAGTAGGGCAGTAGGGCAGTAGGTCAGTAGGTCATTACGTAATGAGGTACTGCCGTAATGACGTAATACCGTCATAA